>CAYFYM010000095.1:0-7118 GCA_964347405.1 uncultured Candidatus Bathyarchaeia archaeon
GGCCGAGCGGACAGCGTCGCCGGATGAGGTAAAGGAGCTCGTCGAGGCGAAACATCAGCCGCTGGTCGAGGCCGACTTCCTGTGGTTCGTCCCCAGCAGGCTGTACGAGATGAGAGATGGGACCCTTCTGAGCCTAGCCAAGGTGAGGACGCTCGAGTCGCCCATGTGGGTCTCGCTGTCCGTGAAGAACCTGTTCGGCATGATCCCGGGTCCAAGCAGGGGCAAATACCACGGGAGCAACCATAACCGGCTCAACCAGAGCATCGTGGACATCTACAAGGTCTACGACTCGTTGTTTGACGTCAGGGGCGTCGTGGAGGCCGTAAACACCGCCTCCGTGAGGAACCGAGACACCATGGAGTGGCGGAACATAGAGAACCCGGGCTTCATGTCGGCATCCGTGGATCCGGTTGAACTGGACGCCGTCATCACCGGCCTGCTTGGCACGGATCCAAACATTGTGGGGTACCTGAAGCTAGCCTCGGAGACCCTTGGCGCCTGGGACGATGAAGCCGTCGATGAAGGAATTAGGTCCGCCCCCGATTTCACATACCTCACGGGTTGAAGCCATGTCAAAGAGTCTAGCATCTGACGGAGGTCCAGGGGAGAACAGGTTTCTGGGTGAGGAGTATCCTGGCTCTGATCAGATTCAAGGCATCCTTTTCGTCTTGCTGGCCGCGGTTTGGGGGGTCGATAGCTTCGTCCTTAGGCGATACACGTTGACTCAGGTTTCCGCCGTTCCTAGGCTGGTGGCGTGCATCGTGTTGGCTGCGTCAGGTGCCTTCCTGATGTATTCCTCTCATAAGCTGGTCATAGAGGCAGCGGAGCCTAAGCTGGTGGATTGGGGGGTGTATCGAGTCGCCCGGCATCCCATGTACCTCGGTATAATGCTGTCCGAGCTCGGATTAGTGTCTTCAACGTTATCAATTCCCGCTCTCCTGTTGTTGGCGGTGATCTTCGTTGCTAACAATAAATTCGCTGAGTACGAAGAGAACTCGCTGGTCCAAGAGCAGGGCGATGAGTATAAACGGTATTTAACAAAAGTAAAACGATGGGGGTTAGTGTGATTTGGGTTTGACCGAATGTATGTGTGAGTTTATAATCAGTCAGGAGGTTAGATAAGGGATGAACGAGGAATTTTTGAGCGTCATCACGAAGGCCGGCGATCCCCCTGGATTATCGTTGGTCGTCGTTAAAAACGGGGGGATCGTTTTCAGTGAGGGGTATGGGCTTGCTGACGGACCGAGGAAAACCCCAGCCACCCCGGACACGGTCTACCACTGGTGGTCCATGACCAAGGTCCCCACGGCCATCGCCATCCTCCAGCTCCAGGAGCGTGAGATGCTTGACGTCGATGACCCAGTCTCGAAGTATCTCCCTTTCTTCGACGTCAAGCATCCTACCGACGCCGAGGGGATCGTGGCCGTTAAGCATCTGATGAATCACAGCTCGGGTCTTCCCGATGCAAGCCTGCCCAAGCCCGGGCGCATATGGATACGCCACGAGCACGATCCACCGGTCAATCAGACCGAACTCATTAGAAGTGAGCTGCCCAACTACGACACGCTCAGGTTCGAGCCCGGAACCCACGGGGAATATTCAAACACTGGTTTCATGGTGTTGGGCGCAGTAATCGAGGCGGTCACCGGAATGGATTATGAGGAATACGTCGTCGAGAACATTCTCCGCCCTCTCAAGATGGGCCGCACCGGCTTCGTGTATACCGAGGACATGATCCCGCTCGAAGCGGTGGGCTCTCACAGCGACCACGATGGCTCCTGGGAGGAGTCCCTGCGCCCAGTCATCCCGGATTTCGATTCCTACGTGAGGGAGAAGGATGATGGGAGGTTCTGGTTCAACCGCTACTACACCGACCAGTCCTCGACCTCAGGCCTGATCGGCCCGGCCACTGATGCCGCTCGCCTCGCGATGATGTACCTGAACGGGGGGGAGCTGGACGGGGAACGTGTCCTATCCTCGGAGTCCGTCTCCGAGATGACCTACGAGGGACGCGTCAGGGTTAAGAACCCTCCATCGGAGCGCTACGCGGATACCTGGAGGGGGTTAGGGTGGGCCTCGGTCGCCCGTGAGGGCGGTCGTCTCTGGGTCGAGCACATCGGGGGTGGAGCGGGCTTCGGAACTTCGATGCGGCTCTACCCCGAGGAAGGATTAGGCGTCATCTTGATGGCGAACGACACGAACATACACAGAGACGTTATCGTAGACCACGTCGCTTCTCTGGATTGGTAGCTTCGGCTCCATTGGATTCGGCGCCCATAACCCGAACGGGTTCGTGTACGTGGACAGCCTCGTAAAAACGGTCAAAATGTATTTGGCTCTAGCACTGAGGCTGGCGGGGGGCTGCCCCTCTCTATCTGAGTTCCGCTATGGCCTCGACGAGGTTCATGGCGAGCCTCTGGTTGTCAGCTGTGTATATCCACGGCTCCATGAGCCACGTTATGTCCCCGAAGGCTATGATGGTGCTGTTGCCCGCATCGATTACCGAGATCGTGGCGTAGACCCGTGACTGCTCCGTCACCGAGTTGTAGGTGCTGTACGACGCGTAGGCCGCGTCGGCGTTGGTGGTGCTCAGGTAGGTGGACGTGAAGAACACCAGCTCCTCCAGTCCCTCGGTGAGGAACGTGTCCCGGAACTGGGTGACCTTGACGTTCCTGTAGAAGCCGTGATAGTTGACCATGTTGTAGAGGTAGCCCTTCCCGTAGTGGAGGCCCCAGTGGTTGGCGAGGCTGTTGATGGCCCCCTGCATCACGCCGGTGTCCAGGAACTCGACGCTGGCGTCGCTTATGAACACAAGCATGCCGCCGCCCTCCACGAACTCCTTGACGGCTGTGTACTCCGTGTAGGTGTATGCCTTCGTCGGCGCGGCTACGAGGAGGCAGGTGGCGTTGCCAAGCGCGGCCTCGACCTTGTCCCATTCGCTGCTGTACCCCACGAATACGCCTCGTTTGGCTAGCTCAGCTGAGAGGTAGTCGAGCACGTAGGGGCTGACCTTGTTGCCGTGGCTCCTGTCCACCACCACCTGCCCGATGGTCTCCGCCTCCTCGGTGACGTTGCCGTCGGGCTCCGAGACGTCGTTCTCCATGACCACGTCCCTGGGCATGTAGAGGTAGTAGAGGGCCGGCGGCGGGTTCGCCTCGTTGAGCTCGCCGATGCTGGGGTACTCCAGGTTGACCGTCACCGTGGTGTTGGCGACCCTGGCCACGAGGCTGTCCACGGTGTACGTCTCCAGCCCCGCCTGCTCGGCGGCGTAGCTTATGGCCGACTGCCTGCTCCCTATCTCGTCGACGAGGCCCTGGTTCACGGCCTCCCCTCCCAGGTAGACGCCGCCCCTCTTCAGCTCGCTCGACGCCAGGTTGAGCCTGACCCCCCTGCCGTCCTCGACGGATTGGGCGAAGCTTTCGAGGGCCTTGGTGATGTTGAACGGGAAAAGCGCGGGGCTGAACCCGGTGATCTTCTGGGGGCCGGACTCGAAGGTGGCCTCGCTTGGCACGAGGAACCCCGGGCCCACTCCTATCACGCCGACGTTCCCCACCATGGAGGTGGGCTGGGCGTAGATCTGGTCCGCCGTAACCGCGAGGTAGTAGCCGCCGCTGAGAGCCATGGACGCCGAGGCGACGACGGGCTTCTTGTCTTTAAGCTCCAGCAGGTCCAGGTAGACCTGCTCGATGAGGTACGCCGTGCCGCCGGGGCTGTCTATCTCAAGCACCACCGCCTTTACGCCGTCGTCCTCGATGGCCTCGCGGACCGCGGCTGAGAGGATGCCCGCGTACTCGGTGTCCTCTATCACTCCCTGGATCTCTATGACTCCGATGACCCCCTTCTTCTTGGCCGTCACGGGGGACTCCGGCTCCCACATGAATATCACAGCCATCGCAGCTATCATTATGAACGAGAAGACCGCGAGCGCCACGGCGGCTCGGTTCCTGTTAAGTCGCTCCATCTTCAACGGCAATACTGAGCTTCCGCTTTAATAGGGTTATTCCCGGAGCCCCGTGGCCCCCTGCGCCGCCTAGGCCGTCCTGCAGCGTGCGGGGCTGAAGCGATAACCCGATCCCTGTTCTATGGTTTCTCATGTATCTCCGGTGAAGAGGCTGAGCCCCAGGAACGCTGCGAGGGTGAGGGCTACGCTGTAGAGGCTGGACGCCCAGAGCCCCTGGCTCTGCCAGAGGCGCCCCACCACGGTGTTGGACACGAAGAACGCTGACCCCACCACCAGGTAGTAGACGCCGTACGCGGTGCCCAGCACAGTCTCGTCGACGTAGCCCGGGATGAGGGCCCTCTGAACGGTCTCCACGACCCCCATGTACACCCCGTAGACCGCCGCATTCAGGTAGGCGTACGGCGCTGCCTTGGGGGAGACGTAGAGGAGCACCGCGGAGGCGACGAACACCAGGTACCCGAAGCCCAGCGTCCGGGCTCTCCCCACCCTGTCCGACAGCCTGCCCGCGGGGATGGCCACGAGGGCGTGGGTTACGTTCAGCGCCGCGTACACCACCGGTATAAGGGGGTCGCCGACGCCCATGAGCCGCGCGTTCAGCAGTATGAAGCTGAAGTTGAAGGCGCCTAGGCTGAACAACGCCACCACGGCGAGTAGGCGCAGGAAGTCACCGCTGACCGCCTCCCCCAGGCCTTCCAGGAACCTGAACTCGCGCGTCGAGTCCCCCACGAACTCCTTGACCCCCAGGAGTATGACGGCGAGGGCGGCGGTGCCTGGCACCAGGGACAGCCAGAAAACGTCCCTGACGCTCCAGCCCAGGAGCACCATCACCCCAGTCGCTGTGAGTGGGCCGACGATGGCGCCCATCTGGTCCAGCGCCCTGTGAAGCCCGAAGGCCTCGCCCCGCCTCCCCTGGGGCACCGAGGCACTGATCAGCGAGTCCCTCGGCGCCGTCCTCACCCCCTTCCCCATCCGCTCCACCACCCTTATGGCCATGACGTGATACACGTTCGAGGCGGCGGCGAACAGCGGCTTGGCGAAGTTGGACAACGCGTAGCCGGCCAGGATGAAAGGCTTCCTCTTCCGGAACCTGTCGCTGAAGAAACCCGAGGCGGCGCGCAGCGCGTAGCTCACCGCCTCCGCCGTGCCCTCAACGAGGCCGAGGGACGCTATGGACCCCCCGGGCAGCCCCAGGATGTAAACGGGGAGGAGGCTGAACACCATCTCGCTTGAGCAGTCCGTGAAGAAGCTCACCAGCCCCAGCATGTAGACGTTCCCGAGCCCACCCTCGCCGTCAGCCATGTGGGCAAAGATGTGTGAAGATGCAGTTAAGGCTTCCATCCAGGCGTCAACGTAAAATCAAAGTAGCCGCCCTCTTCATGTGGGTGGAACCTTTGAGCGGGGACGGGGAGAGAGAGTACATATACATGGTGAAGGAGACGGCGAAGGCCATGTGGGGCCCGGAGGCGGCCGACAAGTTCGGCGAACACATCGAACGCACCGCGGCCGCGGTCTACGCCGTGAGCAACTACCCCCTGGAGCCCGCCATAGAGCCCGTCACCAGGATGAAGCCGGGGGAGCCTTGATGGAGCCTTACACGCTGAGCCTGGCCGAGGCTTCCCGCATGATGAGGGACGGCGGCCTCACGCCGACGCGGCTCGCCGAGAGCCTCCTAGACAGGATAGACCGGCTGGAGCCCGTGGTCGAGGCCTGGGTGACCGTGGACAGGGACGCCGTCATGGAGGCGGCGGGCGCGGCCACCATGGAGGCCGAGGAGGGCCGGTTCAGGAGCCCCCTCCACGGCGTCCCCTACGGGGTCAAGGACATCTACTACACCAAAGGCTTGAGGACGACGATGGGCAGCAGCCTCTACTCTGGTTTCGTGCCCGACCGCGACGCCGCCGTCGTCAAGGCCCTCAGGGAGTCGGGTGCGGTGGTGCTCGGGAAGACGGAGACCACCGAGTTCGCCCTACACGACCCCGCGCCCACCGTGAACCCGTGGAACACCCGTCACACCCCCGGCGGCAGCAGCAGCGGCTCCGCGGCCGCCGTCTCGTGCGGCATGGCGCCCATGGCCCTTGGCAGCCAGACCGGCGGCAGCGTGGTGAGGCCCGCCAGCTACTGCGGCGTCGTGGGCTTCAAGCCCACCTACGGCCTCCTCAGCAGGGAGGGCGTCTACCCGCTGAGCTGGAGCCTCGACCACGCAGGCTACATGACCCGCACGGTCGAGGACGCGGCCCTGACGCTGAGGACGCTGAGACCCGACGCCGCCCCCGCCGGAGAGATGGACGACACCCCCATGATGGGCCTCCTAGGAGGCTACTTCAAGGAGAACGCGTCCGACGAGGCGTGGCTGGGCTTCGAGCAGGCGGTGGGCAGGCTGTGGGGAGAGGGCGCCGAGTTCATAGACGTGGAGCTGCCCCCTAGCTTCGGGATGGCGCCCAGCGTGCACAGGGTAGTGATGGCCGTGGAGGCGGCGGCGGTCCACGAGGACGGCTTCAGGGCCACCCCTGACGGGTACAGGGAGTACATCACGGGCTTCGTGTCCAGCGGCCTCCTCGTCCCGGCCACCGCCTACCTGCGGGCCCAGAGGATAAGAGGCGTCATCTTCAGGGACATCCTCTCGCTGATGGGGGACTACGACTGTCTGGTCTGCCCCTCCACCGTGGACGCCGCGCCCAGGGGCCTGGGTTGGACTGGGAGCCCCGCCTTCAACGCGCCGTGGAGCCTCACCGGCCTCCCCAGCGTGACGGTGCCGTCGGGGCTCAGCGAGGACGAGATGCCCCTCGGCCTGCAGCTCATAGGGAAACCGTACGGAGAGCTGAGCCTGCTCCAGGTGGCGGCGTGGTGCGAGGACAATCTGGGGTTCCCCAAGGGGCCGAGAGACCCCTACACGCCTTAAAACCCTAAATCGTGCCCCGCCCCACTTTATGGTATGTCGGGTAAGATCCTGTTCGTCATCCAGAGCGGCCCGGAGAGCTACTATAACGTGCTCTGGGGCTTGAGGATGGCTAAGAACACGTGGACCCACCCGTACGGCGAGAGGCTGCTCGACGACGTGAGGGTCCTTCTATTCGGGAGGGGCGTCGGGATAATCAACCCGAAGCTAGCCGAGAGCCCGGAGTTCGAGGAGAGCATACACGGCCTCGTCGATGTGGGG
>CAYFYM010000096.1:0-6108 GCA_964347405.1 uncultured Candidatus Bathyarchaeia archaeon
GTCAAGGTGTACTAGGTGAAGACGATGAGCAGCCATATTCCATCCGAGAAGATCGAGACGGTTCAGGAGACCGTCGAGTTACTCAACCAATACGACGTCATCGCCGCCGCCGACCTGAAAAAGGTCACCAGCGCCATGCTTCAGGACATGAGGAGGCAGCTCCGTGGGCGCCTACACTTCAAGGTCCTCAAGAACACTCTCATGAGGATAAGCATGGAGGAGGCCGGTAAGGAGGGCTACGACGAGTTCATAGAGCAGGCGGCGGGGCCCAACGTGTTCATGTTCACCAACGGAAACCCCTTCAGGGTCGCCATGGAGCTGGACGCTAACAAGGTCCGTGTATTCGCCAAGTCCGGGGATATCGCGATGGACGACATCGTCCTCAGTGCGGGCAACACGGGCCTCAGCCCCGGCCCCCTCATAGGCAAGTTCGGCGTCCTCGGTGTGAGGACCCGGATCGAGGCCGGTAACATCTGGGTGGTGCAGGACACCAACGTGTGCAGGGCGGGTGAACCGATCAACGAGGACCTGGCAGACCTGCTTCAGCGCATGGACATAAGGGTCTCGGAGATGGGGCTCCGAGTAAAGACGGTCTACGAGAGAGGCGACGTCATCCCAGGCGAAGCCCTGATACTCGACTTGGACGACTACCGACGCAGGATGGAGCAGGCCATTGGCGGTGCCTTCAAGGTGGCGGTGGAGGCGGCGTACTACACGCCGGCGACGGTGACGACGATTCTGGCGAAGGCGTTCCAGCAGGCGCGTTCAGTGGCCTTGGAGTCCGAGTGGCCCACGAAAGACACCGTCGAGCTGTTGATAGCGAAGGCGAACTCTCAGGCCCGTTCTCTTGCCAGCTCTGTTGACAAGAAGATGGCCGATCAATAAGCCCCGTTTTTCACTATGTTTATCGACCATAATATTATTGTATTAGGTATGTCTGAACCCGATCCGTTGAGAAGGTACAAGGAGAAGAGGGACTTCACGGGGACGCCTGAGCCGTCCCCCGAGGTCGAGATGGGGGGTGGGGAGCCCATCTTCGTGGTGCAGAAGCACGACGCCAGCAACCTCCACTACGACCTTCGCATAGAGTCCGGCGGCGTGTTGAAGTCGTGGGCAGTGCCGAAGGGGCCTTCGATGGACCCCAAGGTGCGTAGGCTCGCCGTCCCTACCGAGGACCACCCCATGGCGTACGCCGAGTTCGAGGGGGTGATCCCCGAGGGGCACTACGGGGCCGGCACCGTCATAGTCTGGGACCGGGGCACCTACCGTAACACCAAGGGGGAGGACGCCTCGACGGTGAAGAACCTCGAGGAGGGCCACGCCACGCTGTGGCTCGAAGGAGAGAAGCTGAGGGGAGGATTCGCCCTCATAAGGACGGGTGGCGGCGATAAACCGCGCTGGCTCTTCTTCAAGATGAAGGGCGACGAGGCTAGACCCGGCTCGGACGTGCTGGAGGAGATGCCGTACTCGGTGGTGACTGGCCGCAGCCTGGAGGAGGTGGCGGAGCAGGAGGAGCCCGCCGACCTCAGCGATTTTTCTTAGAACGTTGTTGGAGGAAACCCCGCTCCCGGAGGGGCGAACCACGAGTGGTTTCGCCGTACCTCGTCTGGAGCGGGGGTCAGCTATTCCTCGCCCTGAACCTTCAGCGGGCGTTATTATATGGTTGTGGGCTACGTCTCTCGATCAGCGATCCATTACTCGCCGTAGGGCTTGGTCAGGAACTCCAGTATCTCGATGACGTACCCAGAGGGGTCCCAAGTCAGAAAGCCCTTCATGTGTATCCCGTCGCTCTCTCTAGGCGGGTGATTGGTCTCGACGCCTCTCCCAGTCAGCTCCCGATGCCAGGCCTCCGCGTCCTCGACTATCATGGTCATCATCACCGGTTTATCGTCGGAGGGCTTGAGGTAGCCCCGCTCCGAGTCTACGAGGCCGACGTGGCTGTCGACGCCTAGCTTGAATATCTTCACCCAGTCCCGGTCCATGACCCGTTTGAGCCCCAAGGTCTCTCCGTAGAACCTGTCGGCGGCCTCGATATCCTCATGGTAGGTGAAGGTTATCATGCCCTCTATACCTTTCATTGCCTTCAAATTGTAATCTAGGGAGACGATGAAAACGTTATGGTCTGAGAATCAGCATTAGTGTCGAAATCGTTCCAACAATTTTTCTCTCGACGTTAATCATAAAAAACAAGTTAAGAAGCCGAGTAAAGGCGGGATTATACGCGACCCTGAGTTAGCTGATTCCTTAAAAAATCCCATAATAAAAAGGGGTTCTAGGCGTTGTTTGTGCCCTTGAACTGGCTCATGTAGAGGTTGTAGTAGAACCCCTTCCTAGCAAGGAGCTCGTCGTGAGTGCCGCGCTCAATTAATTCGCCGCCGTTTATCACTAGCACCATGTCGGCGTTCCTGATTGTGCTCAGCCTGTGGGCGATGACGAAGCTCGTCCTTCCCTTCATCAGCCTCAGCAGCGCCTCCTGTATCTGGACCTCTGTGCGTGTGTCTACGCTGCTCGTTGCCTCGTCCAGTATGAGTATGGCCGGGTCTGCCACTATGGCCCGGGCGATGCTCAGCAGCTGCCGCTGCCCCTGGCTCAGGTTGCTGCCCTGCTCGCTCAGGTGAGTGTCGTAGCCCTGGGGTAGCCGCCTTATGAAGCCGTCAGCGTTCGCCAGCTTCGCTGCCTCGATGCACTCCTCGTCCGTCGCGTCCAGTCTGCCATAGCGTATGTTGTCCATAACCGACCCGCTGAAGAGGAACACGTCCTGTAGGACTATGCCTAGCTGCCTGCGTAGGTCGTCCTTCTTGACGTGTCTTATGTTCATGCCGTCTATCTCTATGCTGCCGTCCTGTATGTCGTAGAACCGGGTCATCACGTTCACCATCGTCGTCTTGCCTGCACCCGTGGGCCCTACCAGGGCGATTGTCCGCCCGGGCTCGGCCCTGAGGTCTATGTCCTTGAGCACCTGGACGCCGGGGACGTAGCTGAAGTCCACGTCCTTGAACTCGACGAGCCCCTCGAAGTCGTTGACGGAGACGGCTTCGGGGTCGTCCGTGAGCTCCGGCTCGGTGTCTATGATCTCGAATATCCGCTCGGCGCCGGCTAGGGCGCTCTGTATGCTGTTGTACAGGTTCGCGAAGTGGCGCAGCGGGTTGGCGAAGCTCCTGCTGTAGCTGATGAACGCGGCTATGGTGCCCACGGTTGCCAGTCCTCTGAGGACCATCCAGCCTCCCACGCCGGCGACCACGGCTATGTTGGCGTTGCTGAGTATGCCCATGAGCGGGGGCACAAGCATCGCGTAGGTCATGGCCTTGATGCCGATCTCCTTGACGTCTGTGTTCGCCTTCGCGAACTTGCTGTTCACGGTCTCCTGCTGGCCGAACGCTATGACCACCCGTTGGCCGGTGATGGTCTCCTGCATGACGCTGTTCAGCACCCCCATGTTCATCTGGAGGTCCCTGAAACTGCTGCGGGTTCTGCCGCTCACCACTGCGGTGAGCACCACCATGAAGGGGAAAACCAGGAGGCTTGCGAGGGCGAGCCAGACGTTTAAGGTGAACATCATTACCACGATGCCCACCAGCGTGATGGCGTTGCGTATCAGCTCGGTGATGTTCTGGGCGAGCGCCGCCGCTATGGCGTCGACGTCGTTGGTCAGCCTGCTCATGAGGTCGCCCGCCGGCCTCTTGTCGAAGAAGCTCAGGCTCAGCGTCTGCATGTGCTCGAAGAGCTCCCCGCGAAGCTTCTTGAGGCTCCTCTGGCTCACGGAGGCCATTATCCAGCCGGCCACCGCGGACATCGCCGCGCTCGCTATGTAAGTCCCGGCGAGGAGGGTTACTATCATCACGAGGCCCTCCGGGTCGCTCCCGATGATGTACTTGTCTATGGCCAGTCCCTGCAGGTATGGGCCTGCAAGCGACAGAAGCGTGCTAACAACTGTGAACGCCGCCACCGCCAACACGTGTTGCCTGTACTCTCCGAGGTAGCCTAGCAGCCTGTTCATCGTCCCTCGGACGTCTTTGGCCTTCTCTATGTTACCCATCCCACGTGGGCCTCGATGCATCATCCCGCCGCGTTGCTCCCGTTCCTCAGAGGCTCTGCCTCTGGGCCCGTGGCCGCTCATCGAGCCGCGCCTCCGTCGCCGAGCTGGCTGTCATATATCTCCCTGTAGATGGGGCTGGTCTCCATGAGCTGGCTGTGGTTGCCCTCTGCCGCGATCAATCCGTTGTCGAGCACCAGTATCTTGTCTGCTTTGAGCACTGTGCTGATGCGCTGGGCGATGACGAAGCTCGTCGTGTCCTTGAGCTGCTCCTCGAGAGCTTCCTCGATCTTTGTCTCGGTCTCCACGTCGACGGCGCTGGTGCTGTCGTCGAGGATCAGAATCGACGGCTTCACCAGCAGCGCCCTGGCTATCGCGATGCGCTGCTTCTGGCCGCCGCTCAGGTTGACTCCGCGTTGACCCACCATGGTGTCGTAGCCATCGGGGAACCCCATGATGAAGTCATGGGCCTGGGCCGCCTTGGCGGCCATGACCACCTCCTCCTCCGCGGCGTCTGGCCTGCCGTACCTGATGTTCTCCCGGATGGTGCCGCTGAACAACATGACATCCTGAAGGCTTATGCCGATGTGGCTACGCAGGGTCTTCATGTCCAGGTCGCGGACGTCGACGCCGTCGACCTTCACCTTGCCTGAGGTGGCGTCGTAGAACCGTGGGATGAGGTTTATGAGACTCGACTTGCCTGAGCCGGTGCTTCCAAGTATGGCCACGGTCTCGCCCGGCTCCGCCGTGAAGCTTACGTCGCGTAGCACGGGGTCGCCCCCATCGTCGTGGTAGCTGAAGCCCACGTTCTCGAAGGCCACGCGTCCAGCGATCCTCTCAGGGGCGAGAGCGCTGCTTCTGTTCTGCACCTCAGGCTCCGAGTCGAGCACCTGCACCACCCTGGAGGCCGAGGCGTTGGCGGCGGATATCTGGCCGGCCATCATCGAGAGCAGAAGCACGGGGAACATGGTGCTAAATATGTAGTTGACGAAGGCCATGATCTGGCCCACGCTGGCCGTCCCCGCGAAGACCTGTACGCCGCCGTAGTAGATGATGGCGACGGCGCCTAGGTTCATGAGCAACATCACTATCGGGAAGAAGACGCTCATTAGCTGGGTCACCCTTAGCTGGATTCTGTAAAGATCCACGTTGGCGTCCTCGAACCTCCCGTTCTCGTGGTCGCGGCGTACAAACGCCTTGACCACCCTGATGCCTGTGAGGTTCTCCTGCATCACCTGGTTCAGGTACTCCAGCCTCTCCTGGACCCGTGTGAATAGAGGCTGCACTGTACGCACGAAAACCGTCACCAAGACGAAGGTGATGGGCAGCAGCGCGAACATCACTAACGTGAGGCCCCGGTTAGTAGCGAGCATGATGCCCAGGCTCCCCACGAACATCAGGGGGGCCCTCGTGAACATTCGGAGGCTCATCATGATTATAATCTGGATCTGGTTGATGTCGCTGGTGAGCCTGGTAAGCAGCTGCCCCGTCGTAAAGTCGTCTAGGTTCCCGAAGCTGTAGGTCTGTATCTTCTTGAATATATCCTCCCGTAGGTCCGCCTCGAAGCCCCTGGAGGCCCTGACGGCGTAGACCGTGTTCGCCACCATGAAGAGGGCGCTCAGGACGCTCGCCCCTATCATGAGTAGGCTCGTCCTGACGATGACGTCCATGTCCCTGTTGGCGACGCCTTCGTCTATTATCACCTGGACGAGCCGCGGTATGGATAGATCCGTGACGACCACGAGGCCGAGGAGCACGACGGCCAGCGCCGCCTCCCTCTTATAGGGCGACACGTATCTGAGTACGCGTCTCAGGTCGTTCATCTAGCCGGATATCTCCTTGAGTTTCTCGGCGGACCCGTCCAGGAGGGCGATGATTTGATCCTTGACAGCCTCGTCCCCCCCTTTCTCGGTGAACGCCGTCTCGAAGGTGTCCAGGAAGTTTGAGAAGCTCTTGTAGAGGTTCAGCGGCATGTCCTTGTGGAGCCTCCAGTACATCTTACGCATGCTCTTGTGTCTGTAACGGTACTCTTGGTCCTCCCTCTTGTGGATCTCCACGAGCCTCATGCCCTCGTC
>CAYFYM010000097.1:0-15935 GCA_964347405.1 uncultured Candidatus Bathyarchaeia archaeon
TACGACGGCCGCTTCATACTCAGGTACGAGGACACCAGCGCCGAGGTCAAGCCACCCATACCGGAGATGTACGAAGCCATACTGGAGGACCTGGAGTGGCTCGGCGTCAAGGTGGACGAGAAGTACAGGCAGAGCGACAGGCTCCCCATCTACTACGAGCACGCGGAGAGGCTGCTGAGGGAGGGCAACGCCTACGTCTGCACGTGCGAAGTCAAGGCGTTCAGGAGGCTCTACATGGCGTGTGAGGCGTGCCCGTGCAGGGACCTGCCCCCCGAGACCCAGCTCACTCGATGGGAGAGGATGCTGGACGGCGGCTACGAGAAGGGCGAGGCGGTGGTCAGGATCAAGACCGACCTCGACGACCCCAACCCGGCGGTGAGGGACTGGCCGGCGCTCCGCATCAGCGACGTCGATCACCCCCTCCAGGGCGACAGGTACCGGGTTTGGCCCCTCTACAACTTCAGCTGCGGCGTCGACGACCACCTCATGGAGGTGTCCCACATCATCCGCGGCAAGGAGCACGACGTCAACACGACCCGGCAGAGGTGGCTCCAGAGGCACCTGGGCTGGCGGTACCCCGAGATAATCAACGTCGGTAGGCTCGGCCTGGAGGCCGGCATACTCAGCAAATCCAAGATGAGGGCCGGGATAGAGGACGGCACGTACTCGGGGTGGGACGACCCCAGGCTCGGCACGCTGAAGGCGCTGCGGCGGCGCGGGCTTCAGCCGGAGGCCATAAGGGCCATCATGATCCACGTGGGGCCCAAGCCTGTGAACGTCATCTTGACCTGGGACAACATCGCGGCCGAGAACAGGCAGATCGTAGAGCCCATCTCGGACAGGTACTTCTTCGTCGAGGATCCGGTTAGGCTCACCGTGACAGGGGTGCCGGAGAGACACGTAGCCAGGCTGCCCGTGCACCCAGACTTCCCCGAGAGAGGTACAAGAGACTATGTTCTGGAGCCGGAGGGCGGCGCTCTGGAGTTCAACGTGTCAAGGACAGACCTGGATAGGCTCAACGTCGGCGGCGTGACCAGGCTGATGGGCGCCATGAACATAGAGGTGAAGGAGGTAGGAGGGTCAGGCGTATTGGCCGCGTATCACTCGACCGGGTACCAGTTGGCGAGGGACGAGGACGCGCCTTTCATACACTGGCTGCCCTCCGGCGTCGGCGTGGACGCCCAGGTTGTCCAACCGGACGCCACGAGGGCGACTGGGCTAGCGGAGGAGACGGTGCAAGAGATGGAGAGCGGCGAGATGTTCCAGTTCGAGAGGTTCGGTTACTGCCGCGTGGACACGGCTAAACCCTTCGTCGCCTACTTCACCCATAACTAGATAAAAACCGGATCAGCGTGCATCAGCCGCGCCCGGACACGGGTTTGAACCCCTGTATCTCGGCGCTGTATATGCCTCCGCTGCCTCTTCGGCTGAGCTCCTCGACATCCGTGAACCCGGCGCCCCTCAGCTTCTCGATGTAGTCGCCGCCGTCCAGGGCGCCTGCCACGCACCCGGCCCAGCTGTCCAGGTCGTTCTTTACGTGGTCTGGGAGCCCGCCGTCCGTCACTATATCCGACACGATGAGTCTGCCTCCGGGCTTGAGCACCCTGTACGCCTCGGAGAATACCCTGTCCTTGTCCGGGGCCAGGTTTATGACGCAGTTGCTTATGATGACGTCGACGGAGTCGTCCTCCACCGGGAGGTCCTCTATGTCTCCCTTCCTGAACTCGACGTTCTCGACGCCGGCCTCGGCCGCGTTCTTGTTGGCCAGGCTGATCATCTCGTCTGTCATGTCCACGCCTATCGCCTTGCCCTTGGGCCCCACCCTGTGGGCCGCGAGGATCACGTCAATGCCTCCGCCGCTGCCTAGGTCTAGGACGGTCTCCCCCTCCCTGAGGCCGGCGATGGCGGTGGGGTTGCCGCAGCCGGCTGCGGCTCCTACCGCCTCCTCTGGGAGGTTTGACAGTTCCTCGGCCGTGTATCCGACTTGTTTCGCCCACGCATCTGCTGAAGGCGTTCCGCAGCAGCTGGCTCCGCAGCCACAGCCTGACTGCGCTCTCACGGCGTGCTCGGCGTACTTCTTCTTTACGTGCTCCTTGATCTCTTGGCTTGACATTCGTCTTCCTCTTTCCATCAGACGCCCGATATATCGGGCATCCAATACGTCTTGGTAAACCTATATAAACATATTGGTCACCCAATATATAGATGACCGCGGAAGACGAGTGCTGCTCCAACATGCCAGACTGCTGCGACATGCGCGGCCTACTATCGTTCACCATGCTGTGGCTCCTCACCAAGAGGGACATGTACGGCCAGGAGATGGCCGAGGAGCTCGGGAAGATGCGAGGCACGAAGCCGAACCCGGGGACCCTCTACCCAGCCCTCCAGGAGCTAGAGAGACGAGGGCTGGTGGAGACGAGGAAGGAGGGGCGGAAGAAGTACTACGTGCTGACCGACTACGGCCGCGCGGGGGTGGGCGAGGCGTGCGAGTACTTCTGCAACGTCTACGCCGAGATATTCCGTGAATACGGCGGGGAACTGTAGCCTGTCATGTCTCCGCGTTGCCTGCGGAATGTTTAATAAAGGACGCTCAGGTAACAGTATCCACCCTGAGGGAAATGACATGTCAACAGATGTAGATCCTTCGAAGCCCTTCTACGTGAGGTTCGAAGTACCGAAAGAGGTGGCGGACGCCGCGTACGAGGCGCTGAAGATCGCCACGGATTCAGGTAAGATCAGGAAAGGGACCAACGAGGCCACCAAGAGCATCGAGAGGGGCAACGCCAAGCTCGTGCTCATAGCCGAGAACGTTCAGCCGCCAGAGATAGTTGCGCATCTTCCGCTGCTATGCGACGAGCGGAAGGCGCCGTACGTCTACGTGCCGGAGAAGCAGAAGATCGGCGAGGCCCTGGGCATCAACGTGAGCTCATCCGCCGCGTCCATAGAGGACGCCGGTGACGCCGAGAAGCTGGTTTCCGAGATAGTTAAGAAGGTCCAGGAACTCGTGAAGTAGCATGAGCCAGGACTCTGACCTTCTCACGCCCGCGACCGTCATCCAGATACTGGGCAGGACTGGGCTGACGGGCGAGGTCATGCAGGTAAGAGTCAGGATCGAGGAAGGCAGGGACAAGGGCCGTATAATCACGCGGAACGTGAAGGGCCCCGTGCGCATCGACGACATACTGCTTCTCCGCGAGACGGAGCGCGAGGCTAGGAAGATCAGGTAGGTGGATGGGTTGCCCCAGGTACACAAGTGCAGTTTCTGTGGCAGAGACATCGCCCCGGGCACCGGGACGAACTTCGTTAGGCGCGACGGAAGGGTGCTGCGTTTCTGCAGCGCGAAGTGCAGGAAGAGCACGCTGGACATGCGGCGTGACCCCCGTAAGTTCAAGTGGACAGAGATCTGGAAGCTTCGGCAGAGGTAGCCTGCCCCCGATTCCCCGTCTATCTTTCGTTGACGTTTATTCTCCGTGGATTTTTAGTTGATATTCGTTATATTAAACGTGAATTTAGTGGTAGATGTGGGTAACGCATATATCGCCATACACCCAAGATCGTCTGGGGGAAATGTCGCTCAACATCCCGGAAAATCTCCGCGTCTACGTGACTCTCACCGAAGAGAAAGACAAGGTAAACCGGTTCAGGTGCCCCGTCTGCGAGTTCAGGACTCGGCTCGGCCCCGGAGCCCTCAGAATGCATCTATTACTCAAATCAGATCCCAAGGTCGAGACCCGGTACGACCCGGCCCACGAGGAGTACATGAAGACAACTGATTTCACTCTCGACACCGTGAAGGATCTGGCCGTGTACCCGAGGATCGAGCTCAAGGACTAGGTGAGAACCAACCCAACTTTTTATCACCAGACCATAAAGACTTAAGGAGGGACCGCCTACGCCATGCCAATGTATCAGGAGACCCTCGTCATCCTTAAACCGGACGCCCTTGAACGAAGCCTCGTAGGGGCCATAATAAAGTACTACGAGGACGCCGGCCTGGAGGTCAAGGACATGAGGTTCTACAAGGAGGTGGGGCTGGGGATGCTCAGGGAGCACTACCCGGACGCCATGGCTCAGGGCATAGGTAAGAAGGCTCAGGCGGCGGTGCCAGGCATCGCCGACCCGGAGGCCCACGGCTTAAAGGTGCTGAGTAAGCTTAGAGAGTATTTCGGCAGGGGCCCGGTATTGGCGATACGGTTTGGCGGCGAGGACGCCATAAGGGAGGCTCGCCGCGTCACCGGGTACACCGACCCCGCGACGGCGGAGAAAGGCACCGTGAGGGGCGACCTGGGGCGTGACAGCATAGAGGCGAGCACCGCCGAGGGCAGGGCCGTGGAGAATCTGTTGCACGGCTCCGGTGACCCCAAGGAGGCAGAGGCGGAGCTACGGCTCTGGCTTCCCTAGCGCTCCACCTTCCCCTGTATATAGTCCTCGACCCACTGGCGGGCCTCATCGTCAGGCACCTGCTTGGGCGGGTGCTTAAAGCTGTAGCTGCTTATGCCGAGGAGGGGCCCCGATATGCCGCGGTCTAGGGCGATCTTGGTGGCCCTCACGGCGTCTATGGCGACGCCGGCGCTGTTGGGGCTGTCGTTCACCACGAGCTTGGTGTCGAAGGTTATGGGCAGGTTGCCGAAGCTGTGGCTGTTTATCCTTATGTAGCATATCTTGTGGTCGCCGAGGAAGGGCACGTAGTCGCTGGGCCCTATCCGGGTGGGCACCTCGTAGGGGATCATGCTCTGGACGGCCATGGTCTTGCTGATGCGCTTGCTCTTGAGCCTGTTCTCCACGGTCATGTTCTCGAAGTCCGTGTTGCCGCCGATGTTGAGCTGGTACGTGCTGTCCAGGATCGTTCCCCTGTCGTGGAAGAGCTTGGCGACGACCCTGTGGAGGATCGTGGCCCCGACCTGGCTCTTGATGTCGTCGCCGGCGACGGGCAGCCCGGCGTCGGTGAACCTCTGCGCCCACTCGGGTGAGCTGGCTATGAACTCCGGGATGCAGTTCACGAACGCGCAGCCTGCGTCCAGCGCCGCCCTGGCGTACATGCGTGTGGCGTCCGCGCTGCCCACGGGCAGGTAGTTGACCAGCATGTCCGCCTCTGAGTCCCTGAGCACCTGGGCCACGTCCACCGGCTTCTTTGCCTTGTCGACGTGGAAGCTTCCCTGCATGTGGGGGGCGACGCCGTCCATTACTGGGGCTGGCTGGACGGTGACGCCTGTCATTGGTACGTCTGCGAACCTGGCGCAGTTGTTTGGGGGCGCCCACATCGCCTCGCTTATGTCCTTGCCGATCTTGTGCTTGTTGACGTCAAAGGCGGCAACGAACTCTATGTCGCCTATGTGGTAGTCGCCGAAGTAGACGTGCATGACGCCCGGTATGGTCTCGTCCCTCTCCGCGTCCTTGTAGTACTCGACTCCCTGGATCAGGGCGGACGCGCAGTTCCCCAGCCCGGCTATGGCTATTCTTATGCCCAATGCCTTCCCTCTGAATCGAAGACTAACCCTTCGGATGGCTTTTAAAATCTTTCCGCCTAGAGCCAGCTGGCCACGCGTCTGCTGATGGCCTCGTGGAGCGCCTTATAGGCTTTGACTGTCTCTGTGGGGGTGAGCCGGCTCCTCAGCTCGCCGGAGAGGAACGGCAGGATTTCGTGCGCCCTATCGATGGCCCCGATCCTCGTCCAGGTTACCTCTACCTGGGCGGGGTAGCTTCGGCCAGAGTCGAGGAACGCGTAGGGGTCGAGGTGTATCCGGGGCTTGGAGGCGGCCTGGAAGGGGCCGTGGAGGCGCCCCGTGTCCAGGTTGTAGAGGAAGAGCGGGGTGCCGGGCTTTATCTTCCTGACCTGGTTCCAGAATCTCTGGCTGTTGCCGAAGAGCTTCTTGCGTAGGCACTCGTCCTTGGTGGCGTTGTTGCAGTAGAACATGTAGCTCAAGCGGCTCCCCGTTTGTTTCAGTCGTGTGTGAAAGAAAAGTGTTTCTTTCGTGGGCGGGGTTGTTGTGTGGGTGAGACGTTGCGTTTTCCTTGTAACTGGTTACCTATTATAAGCGTTTTTCCGGGGCGGCTGTTCAGCGTGATGTATTATTTTTAATATATTTTTGGCTGATGAACCTGTTTTTTTAACTGAAGGGGTGGGCTGTGAGGAGGTGGGCGCCGGGGCGGGGTATAATAGCGGCGGCTCCCATCCCTCCTTGAGATGCGTTGAAGGTTCTAGTGGTTTACCCGAGTCTGGCCGAGCGGATCAGAGCCCGTCTACCAGGGGACGTCGAGGTGGTGGCGCCCGAGACGGGCACCGACGACGAGCTTGCGAGGTTGGCTGGGGACGTGGAGGTGATAGTTGCGACGCGGCTGAGCCCCGTGGTGGCCCGGGCGGCGCCCAGGCTGAGGCTGCTTCAGAAGACGGGGGCGGGCGTGGACGACATGCCGTTCGACGCGCTTAGGGAGGAGACGTGGGTGGCGAACACCTCGGGCTCCAACCCGCTGCCCCTGGCGGAGGGGGCGGTGGCGCTGGTGTTGGCGCTGGCGAAGAAGGTGGTCCAGAGGCACGGCGGCTTCATGGAGGGCAGGAGCGCCGGCCGCGGCGTCCTGCTGAGGGGCAAGAAGGCGGGTATTGTGGGCTACGGCAGCATCGGCCGGGAGGTTGGAAGGCTGCTGGGATGCATGGGCATGGGGGTGCTGGCGGTGAAGCGCAGCAGGGACCCGGGGCTCGCCGAGTCCATGGACCTGGAGTATCTGGGCGCCCCGGACGACCTCGTCCACGTGATGTCGGAGTCGGACTTCGTCGTCGTGACGGCGCCGCTCACCCCGGAGACCAGGGGCATGATCGGTGAAGAGGAGCTTCGCTCCATGAAGCCCACTGCCTATCTGGTGAACGTGGCCCGGGCGGCCATCGTAGAGGAGGAGCCTCTCTACCGGGCGCTGAAGGAGGTGTGGATAGCGGGCGCCGCCCTGGATGTCTGGTGGACGCCCCACTTCTGGGACCCGCTGTGGAACAAGGAGGGCAGGCCGCCCTCGGAGTACCCTTTCTGGGAGCTCCCCAACGTCGTATGCACGCCCCACAGCATCGTCTCCACGGGCAGCCGCTCCGACGCAGGGCTGAAGATAATGGTGGAGAACATCCTCCGGGTCAAGCGGGGGGAGCCGCCGATAAACCAGGTGGACAAGCGGCTGAGGTACTAGGGGCGGCTCTACGTGGTGCGCTTGTAGTAGCCGGGCCTCGGCGAGTAGATGGTGCCGTCCTTCATGAGGACCCCTATGAGGCGGGCGGCCTCGGCTCTTCCGATGCCGTGGTCGCTCTGCAGCGCGTCGTAGAGGTCGTCGTCGCGGACGCTTCCGCTCACCCTCTCCATCTCGTTTATCACCTGCAGCAGCTTCTGCAGCTGGTTCTGGAGGCTACGCGGCTTGCCCGAGTACAGTATGTCGATGTCTATCTGGCCGGTCTGGACGTCGACGCCCACCTGCTCCAGGCTCTTCTGCATGAGGTTTATGACGGCCTCGGCGTCCTCGACGGTGATCTCGGTGCGGAGGTGGGCCTTGGCGCGGGCCTCGGCGAGCCTGACGAGGCTCTCTAGCTGCCTGGCGGTTATGGCTATGGCGGCCGCCTCGCCGCCCTCGACGCTGGCGTTCCTCATCTTGACGTAGAAGTCGCTGAACCGCTCTATGACCTCGTCGGTGATGACGGGCTTTAGCTTCTTGGCGTAGCTTATGTACTTCTTGAGGAACTCCATGTCCAGCGGCGGCTCCTCCGACGTGAGCACCCTGTGGAGGTCGAGTATGTGCTCGGCCACGTCGGCGTCCAGCTGGCTGTCGGGCTGGTCCTTGAGTATCCATATGAGGTCGAACCTGCTGAGGATGGTGACGGGCAGCGTTATGTTCTGGGCGATGGTCTGGTAGGGGTTGTAGCGGCCCAGCGACGGGTTGGCCGCCGCCAGTATGCTGGTCCGGGAGTTGAGGGTGGCCACGATGCCTCCCTTGGCTATGGGGACCACCTGCTGCTCCATGGCGGGGTGTATGGCGCCCCTGTCCTCGTCCCTCATCTTGTCGATCTCGTCTATGCAGCAGACGCCCTTGTCGGCGAGCACCAGGGCGCCCGCCTCCAGCACGAAGCTGCCCGTGCCGCCCTCCTTGACGACGGCGGCGGTGAGGCCGGCGGCGGTGCTTCCCCTGCCGGTGGTCATGAGGCCCCTGGGCGCGGCCTTGGCGGCGAAGTTGAGCATCTGGCTCTTACCGGTGCCGGGGTCGCCCACGAGGAGTACGTTGATGTCGCCCCTGATCCTCATGTCGGGCCGCTCCTTGAGGACGCCGCCGAACAGCAGGTACAGTATGGACTCCTTGATGTGGTCATAACCGTAGATGCTGGGAGCCATGCTGGCCATTATCTTCTGAAACACCCAGGGGTCGCGGGACAGCTCCAAGATGGCCTCCTCGTCCTCTGGGCTGATCTCCATGAGCTCCATTTCCCTGCCGCTGATCTCCAGGTAGCTGGAGTCCACCTGTATGTCGAATGTGCGCAGCTCGCCGCCCCTGCCGTACCGTGGCAGCAGCTTGATGAACCCGGTGAGGGTGATCCTGTCCCCCGGGCGGGCCATGTCCACCAGATCGTCTTTGAGCTCCACGTGGATGCTCCGCGGCAATTGCCCCGGGGGGAGGTCCTCAGGCCGCTCCTGTATGGCGACGTTCTGGCTGTCGATGAACAGGGACTCCTTGGGGACCAGCTTGAAGCCCTTCCTGTTGTCGCAGGCGATGCACTTCTGGGGCTTCTGTATGTTCTGGCCGCTCTGCTCTATGTGGTTCTGCTCGCCGCAGACGGGGCACCTGAACGTGGCCCTGACGACGAGGGGGGTGACGCTGCTGGCGCGGACGATGATGCCGTGGACCATTATGAGGTGACTTATGTGGTCGGCTCCTATGCGGCGCAGCGGCGTCTTGGCGGGCAGGTTCCTGTACCTGACGTTGACCCTGTCCAGGCTCTCTGCGTATAGGGGGTCCCGGGTGCGGAGCTTGCTCCTGACCACGGACTCGAAGATGGGGGTGAGGGTCTCGGGGTCGTCGAGTATGATGCGGGCCAGCTCCATGTCGAAGGCGTAGACGTCGGTGAAGTCGATTACCAGGCTCTTCGAGCCTTTGACGGGTATCTCGCCGATGGCCTGGTCGTACTTGTACCGTTCCTGGTCGTCCATGAAGTCCTCTATGAACCGCGTGAAGGCCTCCTCGAAGGTGTCCTGCCGAGCCAACTAGCCCTCCCCCAGCGCCCTCATCCTGTCACGCCAAGCCGTGACTACTCGGTGAACGTTTCCGTATAAATCGGCCTCATCTTTAGAGAGCGCAGAGGTGGATGAAACTGCCTCCGAGGAAGCCAGCCTCGTTATGCGCCCGATCCTCGACTCCAGTATATCCCTGTACCACGCCTTCATCCTCTGGAGCAGCGCCGCCTTCTCGGGGTCGCCCCTCGCCTGGGTGAAGCTCTGGTACGCTCGCTCGTAGAAGTCGTCGGGCAGCCTGCTGGGCGGCCCCGCGGGGTTGATGCGCTCCTTGAAGTGGACCTGGGTCCACTCGGTCTGGGAAAGCGCCGGCTCGGAGTACTCCGCGACGCCGGCCTCCACCAGCTTCTCTGCGACCCAGAAACGGGCCATGAACTCGTGGCCCTCCTGCACCTCAGATAACTCTATCCCAGGCGTCTGTATCCGCGGAATCTTCTTAGCCGCTCTTAGCTTTACCTCTGCGTTCTCGTACTTCATATGGGCTACCCGAAAACGTTGATGGAGAATAGCCATGACAAACTTATAGAACTATTCTGGCAGCCGGTGAGAGAGTCGAGATGGTTTAAAACGCGCGGCCACAAACTATGAGAGATGCAGTCCACCTTGAGCGACCACCCGGGAGTAGAGGCCATGGCGGAGAAGGTCAGGGCGCTCACAGAGAACCCGCGGGTGAGGAAGATGGTGGAGGAACGCATGGACGAGTTCAGGCAGGTCCACTTGATGGACAGCCAGAAATGGTACGAAGAGCTAGTCTACTGCCTGCTCACGGCCTACAGCAGCGCGTTGATGGGCCAGCGCTGCGTGGACGCCCTCCTCGGCGGCACCCTCATGGAGGGAAGCCTGGAGGACGTCAGGGGCTGCCTAGTCGAGGAGGGGCACAGGTTCGCCAACAGGCGCGCAGAGTACATCTACAACACCCGTGACCTAGCTCCAAGGATCAAGGAAACCATCCAGGGCTTCCAAGACCCGGGGGAGGCCCGGATGTGGCTCGTGGAGAACGTTAAAGGCCTCGGCTGGAAGGAGGCGAGTCACTATCTCCGCAACGTGGGCTACTTTAGCCTCGCCATCATAGACAGGCACATACTCAGCAACATGGTGGAGCACGGCCTCATAACAGAGGAAGAGTCCCGGAAGAGCCTCACCAAGAAGAGGTACCTCGCATACGAGGCCATCCTCGCCAAAGTGGCGCGTCGGCTCGGCATGGAGCCCGGGGAGCTGGACCTCTACCTCTGGTACCGGAAGACTGGCAAGGTGCTCAAGTAGATTCATATCCCCATGGCCCAACGTTTCATCGGGTGCCATGTTTGAAGGTCAAGGTAGACGGTGAAACTAAGGATTACTACACTCTATGGCGAGAGGGAAACGTAGTCAAGATGATCGACCAGAGGAAGCTCCCCCACGTCTTCGAGATAGCAGGCTTCAACGACCATCGGGCGACAGCCGCAGCCATAAAGGACATGGTGTGCAGGGGCGCAGGGGCAGTGGGCTGCGCCGCCGGCTACGCCATGGCCCAGGCCGCGCTTGAGGCCAGTGACGAGCCCCTCGACGGGTTCAACGCCTACATGGAGGAGGCAGCTGAGACTGTGCGCAAGACGAGGCCCACCGCCGTGAACCTCTTCCACGCCGTCGAGCGCTGCCTGGAAGCCGGCGGCGAGGGGTCGGTGGACGAGCGAGTCGAGAACGTGCTCAGCGAGGCGGACAGGATAGCGATGGACGACCTGGAGGCGTCAATACGGATGGGCGAGGTAGGTGCCGAGCTGCTGAGTGACGGCTGCCGGGTTCTTACCCACTGCAACGCCGGGGCGCTGGCGTTCATAGACCACGGCACAGCCCTCAGCCCCATCAGGGTGGCCCACCGCCGGGGCAGGAACGTGTTCGTATGGGTGGACGAGACCCGGCCCCGGTGCCAAGGCTCCCGGCTCACGGCGTGGGAGATGATGCAGGAAGGCATACCCTACGCGATAATCGTGGACAACGCGGCGGGCCACTATATGAGGCGCGGCGACGTGGACGCCGTCATCGTGGGCGCCGACAGGGTGGCCGCCAACGGCGACGTCGCCAACAAGATAGGCACCTACGAGAAGGCCGTGGTTGCCAAGGCCAACGGGATACCCTTCTACGTCGCGGCGCCCGAGATGACGTTCGACCTCCACACGTCGACCGGCGACGAAATAGAGATCGAGGAGCGATCAACGGAGGAAGTCACCACCATGTGGGGGCTAGGCGAAGACGGTGAGCCTACTAGCGTGCTGATCCCGGCTGAGGGCTCGTCCGCAAAGAACCCGGCGTTCGACGTGACCCCCGCCGAGTACGTGACCGGGTTCATAACCGAGAAAGGGCTCATCGAACCGCCTTACAGGGAAAAAATAGCAGAGACTTTCAGGAAATAATGGCCTCAGCCTCTTCCTCCCGGGCTGCCGGCTTGTGCGTCAGCATCCCGAGCAGAACAGGCCTCGAGGCTAGGTTTCCTATTATGGGGAGCCTGTCCACGTCCTTCTCATCCATGACCCTCAGCGCCTCCTCGTTGGGCACGCCGCTCTCCACCCAGAACAGGGGCTCGGACATTATGTCCCGGACCAGAACCAGGTGGGGGTCGTCCCGCTCCGTGTCAATCTTCCGCACGATGTCCCCGTCCGTGAGCATGCCCACGGGCTCGCCGTCCTGGGTCACCACGAGGCACTCGACCCCGAAGTACTTCATGAGGCTGTCGGCGTACTTCACCGGATAGTCGGCCCTGATGGTTATGGCGTCCTGGAGAACAAGTTCTTCTACTCGACGCGGCATCTCTACTCGGCTCTGGTACCACTTAGCCGGCTTTGACATCTCTACTCGGCTCCGGTACCACTTAGCCGGGTTTGAAGGATATCCTTTGTGGAGCAAAGAAACTTACCCGGGTAACCTTCTACCGATATAGATTCGGGCTCTGTTTATGGGTGGGCCGCCCCTGCTGACCAAATCGCTTAAATCGTTGTACCTTGTTTTTTCTCGGTGTCCCGCCCGCCCTAGCTCAATGGCAGAGCATCCGGCTGTAGTCGTCGCCCCGCGGGGCGGTGGCAGTCAGGCCATGAGCGGACACCGGAGGGTTGCAGGTTCAACTCCTGCGGGCGGGACCACTCCACTAGTCCACGAGCTTCTCGTTTGCCAGCTTCTCAACGGCAACCACGACGGCCTGGGTCCCCTTGTCCCTCATTCCCTCGGCGGCGCAGTGGAAGAACAGCTGGTGGACCAGGCTAGTCGCGGGCAGCGGCATACTGGTGGCCTTCGCCGTCTCCGCTATTATCCCCAGGTCCTTGAGGTAGTCCTTTATCTTGAACCCGGGCTCGTGGTCTCCCTTGAGGAGCCTTGCGCCGTTGTTGGTGAGCTGCCAGCTGCCGGCGGCGCCGCCGGAAACTGCCGCGTGCACCGCCTCGACGTCGACGCCCGCCTTCTTCGCGAACACCAGCGCCTCCGCGACGCCCAGCATGGTGGTGCCCACCAGTATCTGGTTCACAGCCTTGCAGACCTGGCCGTCCCCGACGCCGCCGATATAGGTAATTGTCTTACCCATGGCCTCCAGGATGGGCCTGCACTCGTCGAATACCTCCCGCTTGCCTCCCACCATTATGCTCAGGGTGCCGTTGGTGGCGCCTATGACGCCGCCGCTCACCGGGGCGTCAAGCATCTCCACGCCTTTCTCGGCGAGCCTCTCCGCCATCTCACGGGTCGCTATGGGGCTGATGGTGCTCATGTCGATGAAAACGTCGCCCTCCTTGGTGCCGCGGACGGCGCCCTCGGGGCCCAGCAGCACCTCCTCGACGTCGGGGCTGTCTGTGACTATGCTGACGACGACGTCCGAGTTCTCGGCCACCTCCCGGGGGCTCCCCGCCGATTTGGCCCCGGCCTCGACCAGGGGCTTCATCTTGCTCGCGGTCCTGTTCCAGACAGTAACCGGGTACCCCGCCTTCACCAGGTTCTTGGACATGCCCGTGCCCATTAGGCCCAGGCCAATGAATCCTATGCGCTTCATACATCAAGGATCGGCGCGTGGGCTCTAAACAGTTTCGTTTAGCCTAGAACGGTCTTCTTCATCTCGTAGATGAGGTAGTTGCCGAGGAGCCCGACCGCGGCGAAGGCTATGCCGATGAGCAGCCTCCTGTTGGCCTTGTCCCTGTCGTACGCGATCTGGGTGCTCCTGTAGCTGAGCCAGAGCCCCAGGAACATGGCTGTGTTGGTGAGGAACACGAATATGCTCTCGTATACCGTCTGGTCGGACAGGTAGGGGTGGAGCGTCAGCACCCTGTCGTAGTAGGGTATGTAGGGGAGCGGGTTCTCCAGTATGTTGTAGAACCCGCCGCTTATCACGAAGAGGCAGAAGACCACGGATGCCCACGCGAGGGCGCTCGGCGGCACCGTGACCCTCTTGATCCCTCTGCCTCTGCTCCTCCTCTTGGCGGACCTCTTCCTCGAAGACATGTCTCCCTTCAGCGGGATAGAGTGGAGGCACATAATTTAACCTTTTTCTGCATCACTGAAAGATGAAGTTTATAAACTAAGCCTCGCTCTAGAATCTCCGTGTAGGGGTTCTACTGTGCCACAGAAGGTTATCTGTAAGAAGTGCGGCGAGATACTTTACGAGGGAGACCTGCTGAAGTCGCCTCAGGACGTCATCAAGAAGTTCGAGGGAAAGTGCCCCAAATGCGGGAAGGACCTGGGGTTCGAGGGCGAGGCGGTACAGGTGAAGCCCTGCAAGAGCTAGGCGCCGAGAAGAATATAGTTTTAACTTGGTTCCACGTGGTATGAACCGGTAATCCAGTTGGAGCTAAAGAAGACGCATATTTATAGCTACCACGCCGAACACGGCAACATCGTGGACTTCGGCGGGTACGCTATGCCCGTCTGGTACACGGGCATCCAGGCCGAGCACAAGGCGGTTAGGGACGGCTGCGGGATATTCGACACCAGCCATATGGGCAGGACGTGGGCCGAGGGCCCCGACACCTTGAGGTACCTGAACTACGTGGTGACAAACGACGTCACCAGGCTCGAGCCGTACGGCGGGCTGTACACGGTGATGTGTAAGCCGGACGGCGGCATAGTGGACGACCTGATAACGTACATGTTCACGGATGAGCGGTTCCTGGTGGTCTACAACGCCAGCAACCGGGAGAAGGACTTCAAGTGGCTGAAGAAGAACAGCAAGGACTTCGACGTGAGGCTCACCGACGTCAGCGACCGGGTGGCCATGATAGCGGTCCAGGGCCCCGGCGCCGAGGAGGTCCTCCAGAAGATAACGGAGGAGGACGTGAGCAAGATCGACAGGTTCAACATCGGCGAGGTGACCGTCAGCGGCCACCCGGCGCTGGCGGCGAGGACGGGCTACACGGGGGAGGACGGGTTCGAGGTGTTCGTGCTGGACTGCCCGCTGGACGAGCCCGAGAAGGCGCTCAAGATCTGGGGCGACCTGCTGGACGCCGGCGCGGTGCCCTGCGGCCTCGGCGCCAGGGACAGCCTCCGCCTGGAGGCGGGGCTCTGGCTCTACGGGAACGACATCGACGAGACGACGAACCCCATCGAGGCCGGGCTCAGGTGGACGGTGAAGCTCAAGAAGCCGGGCTACTTCATCGGGCGGCGCGCCATCCAGCATATACGTGAGGAGGGCGTCGAGAGAAGGCTGGCGGGGCTCATGATGGTGGACAGGGGCATACCCAGGCACGGCTACGAGGTGCTCAACGTGGACGAGGAGCCCATCGGCGAGGTGACCAGCGGCGGCCTCAGCCCCACGCTGGGGGTGGGCATCGCGTTGGCTTACCTTCCCAACGAGTACAGGGAGCGGGGCACCGAGGTCTACATAAGCATACGCGGCAGGCCGGCGAAGGGAAAAGTAGTTAAGCATCGACCCTTCTATGATGAAGCCGTGTACGGTTGGAAGAGGGATAAATAGTGAGCGACGAGTACAAGGTTGAGGCGGGACTCTACTACACCAATGAGCACGAGTGGGCCAAGAAGCTGGGCGACGGCAAGGTCGCGGTCGGCGTCGACGACTACGCCCAGAGCCAGCTACACGAGATAGTTTACGTGGAGCTCCCCGAGGTGGACGACGAGGTGGCGCAGGGCGGGGCCCTGGGCGCCGTGGAGAGCGTCAAGGCCGTGAGCGACGTCTACGCCCCGGTGGGCGGCAAGGTGGTGGAGGTCAACGAGGAGCTGCTGGACAGCCCAGAGATGATAAACGACGACCCCTACGGGGAGGGCTGGATAGCCAAGATCGAGCCCAGCGGCTTGGACGCGGACTTGGCTAAGCTGATGGACGCCGAGAAGTACAAGGCCTACTTGGCTACGCTGTAGTTCTTCCTTACTCCTTTGCGGGGGTTCCCAAGTGGCCAAAGGGGTCAGGTTCAGGTCCTGATGGACTAGTCCTTCGTGGGTTCGAATCCCACCCCCCGCACCAATGCTTGTGTCGTGTTACTTTGTATTACGGAAAAAAATTTTCGCATCCACCTGTGACGGGGGTCGAACCCAACATCTGGGCTTGAAACGCAGAGGGTTCAATCTTAGGGCCAGATGAAGCGGGGACAAAATCTTCGACCCTGTTTAAAAATAAGGTTTTCTTGAATAAAATATGGATTACTCTGTTTCGTTATGATTCTATCGCTCTCTTTCAAACAGCAAATAGTGTTTTATCCAGATGTCACGGCCACTCGCCTGATAGGT
>CAYFYM010000098.1:0-4308 GCA_964347405.1 uncultured Candidatus Bathyarchaeia archaeon
GCATCCCGTAGCTGAACCAGCCCATGTCCTTCTCCTTAACGTACCTCACGTCGCCCCTTATGTTCAAGAGTATCGACGTTGGGAAACACCCCCATTCACGCACCAGGTAGCGCAGAGGGCTGCCCCGACGATCCTTGAGCCTGCTCTCCGAAGGCATACGCTGGTACCCTCCAGGGTTGTCCATGGTCCATCGATCTATCCGGTACCTGTCGACGATGTCCTTGGCCTTGAAGACGGTTATGTAGATCTCTACGCCTTCGAGTCCTCCGCGCTGGGTGATGCTGAAAGCGTCAAGCTGCAACTAAACCCCCAACATACTAGTAAATAGTATTAGATAACAGTAACTGTTCTAGTTGAGGTGGTCCTCTTCCCATACCCCCTCACCCATGGGGGCGTCCTCCCAGCCCAAGCAGTCGTAGCACAGCTTCGCCTTGACGTCGCCGCACTCTTCACAGAACTCTGCCTTGCACTCGACGCAGGCGTGGACTTCCTGCACCTCCATGCCACAGATCTCGCACATGGGCAAATCGGTCACCGTATCTCCGGGACATCCCCCGGATTAATAAGTATATTGAAGAAGACTCAGTCAGGGGAGGTCCTTCACGGCGAAGCCTAGCCCCAGCCGCCGCAGCGTTTCCCGGGTTGGATGCCCGGTCTCCGCGTCCAATCCCCTCTCGATGTAGTACTCGTCGAGCATTAAGTCGAGGTCCACGACGGTTCCGCTGCTGGCCCCCTCCCTGAGAGGCGACTCCGTGAACCTCTTTGGGAGGCGGTCGTCGGCCCTTGACAAGCCTTCACGCACCCCGTACATCCTCTCAAGTGTGACTATCCTCTCCCCGGCCTCCCGTATCTCCTCCGGCTTCATCTTGAGCCCCGTCGTCAACTCCATCGCCTCTGCGGCTCTTTCAAAGGGCAGAAGCATCATGTTCTGCATTATATTCTTGCAGGGTTCCAGGGAGTCGATGACCGCGTTCCAGTCCTCGAAGTAGCTTACGAGCCGCCCCTTCCCCCTGTCGGCTAACCTCAGCGTGGACTCGGAGACGCCGAACATCCGCTCCCCGATCTCAGGGTCGTCGCTAAGCTCCAAGAATGGCTCGCTCCTCAGGTGGTCGCCGCCTCTACTGGCGACGGCGTAGCCGAGGCCGAAGCCTTTGAGGCCCCGCGGGTCGGCCATGATGAGGTCCATCCCCTTCACCTGTATGGTGCGGTCCATGCCCCTTCCCAGCCTCTTGGCCGCCTCGACTGAGCCGTCCGCCAAGACGTCCCCAAAGCCCTCCCTCTCCGATATTAGCCTAATCAGCTCCAGGAGTGCCTCCGTGTTACCCCACTTGAGCTCCAGCCCGCCCGTCTCCTCGCGGGTGAGCTCCCCGGCCTCGTAGAGCTCCATGGCCCAGCCGACGCACCCGGCGACGGTGAGCACGTCGAGCCCAAGCTGGTTGCATAGGTCGATCGCCTTCAACGCCATCTCCAGGTCGTTGTTTCCTATCCGGCTCGTGAAGCTGCCTAGGGCCTCGTACTCGGGTCCTTCGCCATGTAGCCCCTTATTGGGGCCTTCTTTTATTGAGTAGACCCTGCTGCAGGGTATGGTGCATGCAAAGCACCCCCTGTTCTTGACGTTGTACTCCTCGGCCAGCTTCTCGCCGCTCACCATGCCAGCGTCCTCGTAGACCCCGGACGAGTAGTTCCTGGTGGGGAGGAACCCGGCTTCGTTGGCCATCGTGAGTATCCTGGTTGTGCCCATGCGCATCCTGCCGGGGTACTGCTCGTGCACCCTGATCTCCTCCTCCAGCTCCAGCACCATCCTCTCGAACTCGTCGGGCTCAGCCACCTCTACGTGTCCGGTGCCTCTGACCGCCAACGCCTTGACGTGCTTGGAGGCCATAACGGTCCCCATTCCCGTCCGGGAGGCCGCCCTCATCTGGTTAGCGAAGAGCCCACCGTACTTCACGCCTTTCTCAGCCGCCGGCCCACATATCACTGTCTGGACCCGTCTGTCCCCTAGCTCGCCTTTTATGTAGCCATCGGCCTCGAAGACCGTGCGTCCCTGTATCACCGTGGCGTCCCTGAACTCCACCCGGTCGTCCTCTACGTACACATAGATTGGCGAAGCGCTCCGGCCCTCCAGTATTATCTGGTCGTATCCGGCGAACTTCATCTCGGGCGCGAAGTGGCCCCCGGCGTTGCTGTCCCCGAGTATCCCGGTTTGTGGGCTCTTAGCCGAGACGTTGAACCGGCTGGCCGTGGGGAACATCGTTCCCACGAGGGGACCCGTGCCGAAGATGAGCTTGTTCCCAGGACCCAACGGGTCGACGCCGGCTTCCACCTCATCGTATAGCCTCTTGGCGTTGAACCCACGTCCACCCAAGTAGCCCGTCATCTCGGCTTCGGTGATCCTCTCCGTCTCGATGGCTCGGTTTGTCAGGTCCACCCTAAGGAGCCTCCCAGCGTAGCCGTAGGCTCTAGCCATGCAGGCCCCACTCCTCCTTCAGCCTGTCGAAGGCATCCCACGGCGTCTCACTGAACTCAGGAGAGTCAGCATAACACAAAGCCCCGGTGGGACACCTGGATACACACCGGGGGTCGCCGCCGCATGTATCACATATCAGCGCCTTACCGTCGTGTAGCTTCACGGCGTCGTACCGGCACTCCTCGGAGCATACGCCGCAACCTATGCATGCCTGCCAGTCCACGGTTATGGTGCCCCCTTCTCTGGTAATGGCGTGAGTTGGGCAGGCCTCCATGGGTGGACAGTCGCTGCACTGGCGGCACATCAACGGGTAGTCTAGCCCGAGGCGGTCATCCCTTATCACCGTCACCCTTGAGGCTTCAGGGCTGAACCTCTTGGTGTGGCGGAAGCTGCAGACCATCTCGCATTGACGGCAGCCGGCGCATCTCTCCGCCTCTACGGTGATGCGCTTCAAGGTTATCGCTCATAGAGGCTTGTCTGGCGTATAAAAGATTGATTAACAAAATCTTTGTTGAGGCTCCAACACCGATGCTGGAACCACATGGTAATTATTTACCTATAATAGGTAAAAAATCGGCACATTTATAAGTAAATCTTTACCAAGAAATGGTCAAGATGAGTCCGCCTGTGGGTGGACGCAGTCTATAGAGGAAAAATAATGAGTCTAGAAACAGCCCAGGAAAGCCTCCATGGGGCAAACGGCGCCTCTGTGGTTCAGACGGTAGACCTGAGAAAGACCTACACGCAAGGCGGGAGACCTCTTGAGGTATTAAAAGGCCTAGACTTCGAAGTCGAGCCCGGAGAGTTCATGGCCATCATGGGCCCCAGCGGCAGCGGCAAGAGCACCCTCCTCAACATGGTGGGGGCCCTCGACAGACCCACCGCTGGCAAGGTCTACATAAACGGCGTGGACCTCTCGAAGCTAAGGGACAGCCAGGTCGCCGCGTTGAGGAACAGGGAGATCGGGTTCATCTTCCAGTTCTTCAACCTCATCCCACGGATGGACGCCCTCGGCAACGTGGAGCTTCCCATGGTGATAAACGGGGTGGCCCGCGGCAAAAGGAGGGAACGCGCCCAGGACCTACTTGAAATGGTGGGGCTGGAGGGCAGGGCCGACCATAAGCCGAGCCAGCTCAGTGGGGGAGAGCAGCAGAGGGTCGCGATAGCCCGCTCGCTTTCGAACGACCCTAAGCTCATCCTTGCGGACGAGCTCACCGGGAACCTTGACTCCAAGACAGGTGAAGAGATTATGCATCTACTCAGGACGCTTAACAAGGAGGAGGGTAAGACCTTCATCCTCATCACACATGATCCCCTCGTGGGTCAGAACACGGATCGCATCGTTCAGCTTAGGGACGGTGTTATAGTAGGCGACAAGAGGATGGGTGATTTATGGTGAATCACACTCGTTTAATCCCGTTGCTCGTTGTCGTCGTGGCTATGGGTCAGCTGTTACCTGTGTGGGGGGCCGACGCAGCTGTTTTGGAGGTTTCGACGGAGGGGGTCTACTTGGCGGCGGGTCAGGAGAACGCCATCACGGTGGAGCTGGAGAACACTGGGGACTACGACATAACGGACATCCAGGCCATCCTCTCCTCGACTCAACCGGAGCTGCACGTCATCAGGAACGCCCACAAGGTGTACACGCGGATCGGTGACGGCGGCAAGAAGAGGTACGAGGCGGCGGTTTACGTCAACCAGGACGCGGCTCTGGGGGCGTACAGTCTAACCCTCACCGTGTCGTACATAAAGTACGTGGCGTTGACGCCGACCCCCGCCACCGTCACGGTGCCCATCGGCGTCATCGTGGACCAGGGCTACACACCCAAGATAAAATACAC
>CAYFYM010000099.1:0-5029 GCA_964347405.1 uncultured Candidatus Bathyarchaeia archaeon
GGTCCACGGTGGTGGGGAACCACATCTCGACGCCCAGGTCCAGCATCCTCTGCCTCATCCACCACTGGACATCCTCGCTGGTGGTGACCCCCGGCGTAATCACCCTGCTGCTGAACGCCTCCTGTATCATGGCGTGGGTGAGCTCCACGAGCGTAGGGTATGCCTCTAGCTCCTCCGGTATACGGGTCTCCAGCCACCGTATACAGAGCTGCTCGGCAGAGACCAGGCGTTCACCCATGTCGCCGAGGGCGTCCACCAGGAGCGTGTGCTCGCCGTGGGTGAGGCCGTCACCGAAGGCCCAGGTGCCGCCGACGTCGATGCCTATGTTCTCTGGGTCCCGCTCCCTTATGATGCGGGCGAGGCACTGGTGCTGCCCCTCCTTCTCGGGGTCCCAGACGCCCTCATAGAAATCGCCGAACCCGTACCGGTAGACGGCCAGCCGATCCACCTTGTCTGGCCGCCTGTGGAGCACCAGGATGGTTCGCCGCCTGGCGTAGAGGTTTGGCTCCGGTAGCAGGCTCATGATGACAGGGTCCTCGTTGTACTCGCGGGCGACGACCAGCCACATCTCTATGCCGCACTCGTCCATGAGCCTGGGCAGCAGAGTCTCAAGTCGCTTCCTGAGCCAGCCGTTGTACACCTCCATCCGCTGCCTGAGGGGCAATATCCTCTGCCTGTAGCTCTCCGAGCCGGGGTTAGCGTAGTGAGGGAAAAGACGATCACTCATAGTACATACGTTTGGCGCCAAAGGTTAAATTTAATCACGAAACAGGCGAAGTAGACAACAACACATGACGGCCATTAAGAATAGGAAAGCAAGACTCGTGTATTTTTCGCCCACGGGTACATCGAAGAGGATGGCGGAGGCAGTCGCCAAGGGCCTGGGCAAAGGGTTCGAACGCGTCGATCTGACTTTACCAGTCGCCGAGGCCAAGAAGCACAGCTTCAAGTCAGACGAACTGGCCGTCATCGCGGCCCCCGTGTACGGGGGACGCCTCCCATACACGGCTGTGAGGCGCCTAAGGAACGTCAAAGGAGGGCAGGGCCCAGCAGTCCTCGTCGTGGTATACGGCAACAGAGCCTACGAGGACGCCTTAATTGAACTCAACGACATCGCGCTGGAGCAAGGCTTCCAGCCGATCGCGGGCGCCGCGTTCATCGGGGAACACAGCTTCGACACGCCCGAGACGCCGATAGCCACGGGCCGCCCAGACGAGGCAGACCTTGACAAGGCTGAGGCTTTCGGTGAGCAGGTTAAGGTCAAGCTTGGGGTCGGCGAGGCGCCTGAACTGGTGGTCCCGGGCAACAGACCCTATAGGGAGAACAGTGACTGGAACAAGCCCCCCGAGGAAAGGGCGAAGGTTGAGCCGCTGTCGCCTGAGACCGACCCTGAGACCTGCACGCTTTGTGGTCGATGCGCACAGGCGTGTCCCACGGCCGCAGTGGCCGTCACCGACTCGGTGAGGACGGTTAAAACGGAGTGCATCGCGTGCACCGCGTGCGTGAAGAGTTGCCCAACAGGCGCCAGAGCCTGGAAGCATGAGCGGGTGAAGAGGGCCGCCGCTTGGCTCCATGCTAACCACAGTGTAAGAAGAGAGCCTGAGACCTTCCTCTAATCAATGAAGTCAACTTGTAGTCAATACTATACCTTCAACCTGTAGTCAATACTATTTGATCTACCTGTAGTCAATACTACTGGTTGAGGTTATAGTGAATACTATTGGTTGAACCTATAGCGAATACTATATGTTGGACTCGACGCACCTGAACACTATAGCCTCGCCTCCGTAGTGTTTCACGAGTCCCTTGACTGCTTTTGCTTCTCTGAGGCTTCCGGTCTTGTAGACGCTGTACTGGATCAGGCTGCCTCCGTGGGTCTCGCTGACCCGTTTCAGGTTGGCCCAGAAGTTGGGGTTTGGCTTGTTTTCGATGAAGTCGTATACTATTATCCATTGACCGGCTTCGTCATCACGGTCGTCGAGTAGCTGGTGGGCGATAGAGTGGTTCACCATCGAGCCTATAGTGAATACTACAGGTTGATTTCCGGCGTGTGCACAGCCCCTGTTTGAACCCGTGACGACGTGGAAAAAGTTACAGGGTCTAGCCTCTCCAGACTCTCTTGAAGAGTTTAACCCAGTTGCCCCCCAGGATCTTCTTGATCTCTTGGTCGCTGTAGCCGCGGGCGACGAGGCCCATGGTGAGGTTGGGCATGTGCTCCAGCCACCCGTAGCCCCACGTCTCGTCCATGGGGGTATAGTAGTCGACGTCGACGCGGTCCGGGTTCTTCCAGATGAAGCAGCCGCGGGTCACGCTGTTACGGAAGTCCAGGTCGCTGCCGAACCCGGTGTGGTCTACGCCGACGATGTCCACGGTCTCGTCTACCTGGTCCAGGGCGTCGTCGGTTAGGGTGCTTTTCCCGGCTTTCTTGGCGAAGAAGGGCGTGACTCCTATGACGCCTCCTTTCTCGGCGCAGGCCTGCATCATGTCGTCTGGTTTGCCGCGTTGCCTGCTGTACTCCTTGAAGCCGCCCCAGAGGCTTGTGGAGCGGTTGGACCACTCTGCGTAGCCTCCGAGCTCCTCGGGGGCGGAGCGTCTGGGGATTATGTGGGTGAAGCTGACGGGGTCTCTGCTCTGCTCTATGGCGTCCCAGCACGTCTGGTCGCCCGTGTGGCTGAGGTCTATGAGGGCGCCGAGCTCGTTCATCTTGTCCACCAGCTGCTCCCCGTAGGCGGTGAGGCCCGCGTCTTTCTTCTCGCGGCAGCCGGCGCCTGCCTCGTTCTGCCAGTTGTAGGTGAGCTGCATGACTCGGAGGCCGTGGCTGTACGCGACCTCCAGCAGGTCTACGCTGCGCTCGAGGAACGCGCTGTCCTGGGGGCCGTAGATTATGCCGTGTTTGCCCTCCTTCTTGGCTTGGAGTATGTCTGCGGCCTCGGTGACGACTGTGACTCTGTCGCTGTTTCTCTGGGCCCAGCGGGTGTGCTCTATGAGCTCCTTGAGGGCGTCGTTGAAGCTGCGTTGCATGCAGACGGTGAGGTTGGTGGCTGTGACGCCGCCCCTGTGGACGTCGTCGAGCCACATGTTCTCGGCGACGTAGTCGATCACGGCTACTATGCTGCTGTCGATTACCACGCTTTCACTGTGGAGCGCCTTGGCGTGGTCTCTTTCGTCTTCGGTGAGGTCGAGGTAGCTTCTCGGCAATTCTATCGAGTTAATTGGCGGCTGGGGGGTATAAATCATCTACCTGCCCGCGTTTCATGGCGCCGGGGGGTTACCCGTTTTTATCGTTTTTTAGGCATTTGGCCGGAGTTTTCTCTGTTTTGATCCGATATATTTAATAATGATATGCGGAAGATTTGTCGGAAATGGTACGGTACATCGTCTTCTGTGAGATGACGCCCGAGTTCCTGCGGCTTTCGCTGGAGGACAGGAAGGCCCTGCCGCTGAGCTGGGGCCAGATCGCGTCCCAGTTCGGCGTCAAGATGCTGTTCTGGGGGATGCCCCTGGGGGTGCATGAGCACGTGGTGTGCGTGTTCGAGACCAACGGGAGTAACGAGAAGTATTTCAAGTTCCAGAGGGAGTGGCTCGCGCTGGGGAAGCCGGAGGCGGGCAAGTACGTGAAGAACACCAGGACGATAACCGTCTACTAGTCTTAACCGCCGTGGGCGCCCGGGTCTTTCTCTGGTTTCTCTTCCTTGCAGTAGGGGAAGCCTCTGCCTCTGCATGGCTGTGTTTTCCAGCAGATTACGCACCTGGGCATGGGGGTTTGTATGGGGCGGCGGCTCTTAAACCTCGTTGATCGCAGCGCCTACATACGCGGCGTGTTACCTTTCTCCGTATTCGTAATGCTGGGGTGGTGTCTGTTTGAACATCGTGGAGGAGCCTAAGCGGCGGGTCCTGGACGAGGGGCTGGAGCGGAGGGCCGCGGAGTTTCACGGCCACGGCGGCCCCTTCATGACGGTGGGCCTCAGGATGGGGCTGTACGCCTTGGAGCATCTGGACTGTAGGGGGTGGTTCGACGTGAGGTGCAGGGCTGTGTTGCGGTGGAGGCCATGGATTCCTGTGTCGTCGACGGTATCCAGAGCAGCACGGGCTGCACCATGGGGAAGCGTAACAATGCGGTGGTTGAGGGCGGCGGCGTGTCATCCGTTTTCACCCCCATGGAGGGTTTGGTGGAGTTGGCTCTGAGGGAGGAGGGCCTCGAAAAACTGAGGGGCGGTCTGGAGGACGAGGGGGCCGCCCGGGGCTTGATGGCGTGGCTGAGGGACGCCTCGGCTGAGGAGTTGTTCGAGGTCAGGGGCTAGCCTGTCTCTCCAGACGGGTCCTGTGTTCTTGTTTGGCTTCCCGTAGCAGCTGGGGCCTTGTGATGAGGTCGTATGCGGTGTAGGCGAGGGCCTTGGCGGCTTTGATGGTGGCATTGTGGGCCTGGGCGGTGGCTGTCATCTCCGCGCCTTCCGGGCTGTGGAGCACGACGTCGCCTATATTTACGCTGGCGCTGAGGGCTGGCACACGCTGGCTTACGTTGCCGAAGTCTGTGCTGGCTCCGCTCCTCCTGGGCTCGGGTTCCTCTGGGTACTGCACGCCCTCGATGGCTATGTTCTGTCTGTAGAGGGTGCTGAGGGTCTTGCTGGGGATCTTGTTGGCGTAGGTGTTGGCTACCCGGGTGATGCTGCTCCGGGCTCCGGTGGCTAGCTCGGCTCCTTTGACTATGTTCTTTACCTTGGCGTAGTACTCTTCCAGCTTGGGCGTGGTGGGGGCTCTTACGTATAGGTGGGCGCTCGCGTGGTCGGGGATGGTGTTGGGGGTGTCGCCGCCGTGTTTGATTATTCCGTGGATGCGTACGTCGCTTGGGATGTGTTGGCGTAGGGCGTTGATGCCTTGGAAGGTGAGGAGCACGCCTTCGAGGGCGTTTACGGCTTTCTCGGGGGCGGCTCCGGCGTGGCTGCTTCTGCCGTGGAACTCGACGAGGAAGCTTTCGCGGGCGCTGGAGGCGCTGTAGCTGCCCCACGCGTGGCCTGGGTGGATCATGAGG
>CAYFYM010000100.1:0-11656 GCA_964347405.1 uncultured Candidatus Bathyarchaeia archaeon
GCTTCACCGCCGAGTACCGTCTATCGTAGAAGAGCCTCTGCCACTGGGCCACCATGCCCAACATGTTGTTGTTCAGCACCACCACGATCACGGGCAGCTCCTCCTCGACCGCCGTGGCCAAGCTGTTCTCCGTCATGCCGAAGCTGCCGTCGCCCGCGATGTCCACCACCGGCACCTCGGGCTTCGCCGCCTTGGCGCCTATCGACGCCGGGAACCCCCAGCCCATGGTGCCCAGGCCGCCGCTGGTGTGGAACGTCCTCGGCAGGTAGGCGTCGAAGTGGAGAGAGGCCCACATCTGGTTCTGGCCCACCTCCGTGGTGGCTATCGCGTCCCTCGGGAGCTCCTCCCTCAGGGCCTTGATGACCACCGGGGCCCGCAGATAGGGGCCGTTGTTCTCGTTCTCGGCGTCGAAGACGCACCTGAACTCGGTGATCCTGTCTCTCCACTCGGTGGACGGCTCCCATGTCCTCAGCCTCTTGACGCGTCCCAGGAGCCCCTCCAGGGCGAGCTTGGCGTCGCCGACCACCCTCGTCATCGCCTCCACGTTCTTGTCTATCTCGCTTCGGTCGATGTCGATGTGGATTATCTTGGTGTTGGGCGCGAAGTCTGCTATCTTGCCCGTGGTCCTGTCGCTGAACCGTGACCCTACCACCAGCAGCACATCAGACTTGGGGACCATCATGTTGGCCTCCATGGTGCCGTGCATGCCGCAGACCCCGAGGCTCAGCGGGTGGTCGTTGGGGAACGCCCCCTTGCCCATGAGGCTGGTGGCCGTGGGCGCCAGCAGCAACTCCGCCATGTCTATGAGTTCACGGCTCGCCCCGGAGGCGATTACTCCGCCGCCCGCCATGATGAGCGGGCGCTCGGCCTCGGACAGTATCTTGGCCGCCCAGTCGAGCTCGTTAGGGTCCGGCTCAGGGTTTAGATTGTAGCCTCTGAACTCCACCTTCTCGGGGAACTCTATGTCCCCGCTGAGGGTGGTGCAGTCCTTGGGTATGTCCACGAGGAACGCTCCCTTCCGCCCGGTGTTCGCTATGTGGAAAGCCGTCTTGACGGCGTGCGGTATCTCCTCGGGCGTCCTGACCTGCACGTTGTACTTGGTGACGCTGGCGCTGACCCCGATGATGTCGCACTCCTGGAACCCGTCGCTGCCGATGACCTCCCTGTTCACCTGCCCGGTGAACGCCGCGACGGGGCTTGAGTCGATCTGTGCTGTGGCTAGGCCGGTGACCAGGTTGGTGGCGCCTGGGCCGCTTGTGGCCATGCACACGCCTACCTTGTTGAGGACGCGTGCGTAGCCGTCGGCCATGTGGGCCGCCCCCTGCTCGTGGCGCGCCAGTATGAAACGCATGTCGCTGTCCAGCAGCTCGTCGCATATCGGGATGACGGCGCCGCCGCTGATGCCGAAGATGTGTTCGACGCCCTCCCGTTCGAGGCTGCGCACGAACGCCTTTGCTCCGAGCATCTCAGTCATGTTTAGCCATCTCCCATAGGCGGCTGACGCGGTACCCGGTCATGGCGCCGATGTGTCTTGGTCCTTTGACGCTAGAAACCCGTTTCCTTGTGTTGCTCTTTCTTCGGGGCCTACGATAGAATAAAACGATACCCCATTTACTCCCCCTCCGGCGGGGGGCTGACAAAGCGATACCCCATTTTGTTTATCTCCAGTATATAGGTACCAAGAAGGGCTGGGGGAGGGAATAAAAAGCTTACTACTCCCCTGCCCGCTACGGACACGAATATAAAACGTATACAGCTGTCCGGGCCAACTAGACTTCACATGACTCAGACAAACTATAGCTGAACCAATAAAGGCCACCACGCCCCCATCCACAGGTGTTATCTTGTTTCAAGAAGATCATACGCCAGTGTTACCATGACCAGCTACAACGAGTATGGAAGGCGTCTAGAGAAACTCATCAGACCCAACAGCCACCCCTTGGCCGTCAGGATGCTGAGGAGCCCCGACGAGGTGCCCGGGGAGGCCCTGAGGCCGGTCAGGGATTTCGGTAAATGCATGTCCACGTGCCAGACCTTCGCGCTGAGCCGCCGGTTCGGCGAGACCGTGGCCCAGCTCTTCGAGGACATGTGGTGCCCCGAGCCCGTCATAGGGTTCGGCTTGGCCGAGCCGCCTCGGTTCTTCTTCGAGGGCAGGACCCGGTACCCTGACGGCGTCAAGTCGCTGGAGGCTGGCGCCAGCTGGGCCAGGGAGTTCCCCCGGTTCGAGGTAGGCGAGTACGTGGGCGTCGTCTCGGCCCCGCTGACGACGGCGAGCTTCGAGCCTGACGTCGCGGTCGTCTACTGCGACTCGGCCCAGCTCCTCAGGCTCCTGCTGGGGCTCGCCTACGAGGACGGTAGGGACGTAACCACCGTGCTGGGCGGCCACTCGGCGTGCGTATACGCAGTGGTCCCCTCCATGGTGAAGGGTGAGTGCCAGGCCTCAGTGCCCTGCAGGGGCGATAGAGGCCGCGCGGGCACCCAGGACTACGAGATGATATTCACCATCCCCCAGGGCCAGATAGCGCGGGTCGTCGAGGGCCTGGAGCAGCCGGGGACGTCGTCCGTGCCCACCAGGTTCAGCATGAACCCCGAGTACATGCTCAGCACCGGCTACGCCGAGATAGCGAGGCAGATGGGGCAGAAGGCGGCGGACGGCTCAGAGATCAAGGGATACGAGGCGGAGGAGCGGAGGCACAGCCTCCAGTACCGGTAGGGCTCAGCAGAACTCGAGGGGCTCCTCTAGGCCCCAGCTCTCGGCGCGGTACAGGGGGTGCCCTATGCAGTAGTCCACCCCCTTGAGCATCTCACGCCAGTCCATCTCCAGCTCTGCCCCCTCCTCGCTCATCGGCATCCACATGAGGTGAACCTCGAAGCACTGCTCCGGCTTCTTCACCTTGTGTCTCATTTTCTTCGAGTCTATGGACGTGAACCCGAGGCGCTCCAAGTGGCTTAGCCTCAGCCAGGGGCTCGGGTGGTCGACGAGGGCGATGGACGCGAACCCGGCGGCGCCCCGGGCATCCTCAAGCATCTTACCGAGAAGCATGCTGCCGAACCCGCGGCCCATCGCTTTTCTCTTCACCCAGATGCAGCTCATAACGACGACGTCCTCCCCGGTGATGGGGTAAGGAGACGCCCCGGGTGGGGCGTACTCTATCACGCCGACGTCCTCCCCGTCCATGAAGAGCACGTGCTTCCTGAAGCCCCTGCCCACCGCCTCCGCGAGGTAACTGGTCCTCTTCCTGTAGCGCCTCACCTTGGTGAAAGCGGCGAGGCAGCCGTGGAGGTGTCTCTCGTGCTCCCCGCCGAGGGTTACGTCTACGATGCGTGTGTCTGGGCCAGCCAACGTGGACCACGGGGAGACTAGGTTCAGAACACGTAATATCTTTAACTCAGCCATCCGCGTCACCTTAACAGTTATCTCGGTGTTCCCTCCCTCATACTTGAGGCACGTATCATGAGTTATTTCACGCATCTTGAGTGCACGGCGTGCGGGGAGAGGCACGACGCCGCCAAGATACAGACGGTCTGCAAGAAGTGCGGTAAACCGCTTTTCGCCCGGTACGACTTGGAGGCAGTCAAGGAGACGGCCACCAGACGGATGCTCGTGGGCCGCGAGTCCACGATGTGGAGGTACTGGGAGCTGCTGCCGGTCAAGAGCCGGAGGAACGTCGTGTCCCTCGGAGAGGGCTGGACGCCTCTCGTCCACACGCCGAGGCTCGGCGAACGGGTCGGCCTCAAGGACCTCTGGGTCAAGGACGAGGGCATAATACCGACGGCCACCTTCAAGGCCCGGGGGCTATCCATGGCCATTAGCAAGGCCAAGGAGCTGGGCATCACGCGCGTCGCCCTACCGTCGGCCGGTAACGCCGCCGGCGCCATGGCGGCGTACGGCGCACGGGCCGGGATGGAGGTATACGTTTTCATGCCCAAGGACGCGCCCAAGGTGAACATGATTGAGAGCCAGATGGTGGGCGCCAAGGTGGTGCTGGTGGACGGCTTAATCACGGACGCGGGGAAGCTGGTGAAGGAGGGCGACGCCGAGATGGGGTGGTTCAACGTCGCCACCCTCGGCGAGCCTTACCGCGTCGAGGGCAAGAAGACCATGGGGCTGGAGGTGGCTGAGCAGATGGACTGGGCGCTCCCCGACGTCATCGTCTACCCCACAGGCGGCGGCACAGGCATCATAGGCATGTGGAAGGTCTTCGACGAGCTGGAGGAGCTGGGCTGGATCGGAGGCGATAGGCCGAGGATGATCAGCGTACAGGCGGAGGGATGCGCCCCCATCGTCAAGGCCTACGAGGAGGGAAAGGAGGAGAGCGAGTACTTCCAGGACGCCCACACGCTTGCGGCGGGGCTCAGGGTCCCCAAGGCACTCGGCGACTTCCTGGTGCTTGAGGCGGCACGCGAGAGCGGCGGCGCATGCGTAAGCGTCACCGACAAGGAGATCATGGATGGCGTGAGCCAGGTAAGCGAGGCCGAGGGGATCTTCGCGTGCCCCGAAGGGGCGGCCACGCTTGCGGCGCTGAAGAAGATGCTCGCCAGCGGCGACATCGACGGGGACGAGCGGGTGGTGCTGTTCAACACCGGCTCCGGCCTCAAGTACACGGACCTCTTCGAGGTCGACGCCCCTGTGGCCGACCCAGGCAAGCCATTCGACTACAAGTCCCTACTCTAAACCTCCTCCGACTAGGTTTCCCCCAAAACAGTGACTCTCACAACACTTTTCTACTTAGACTCGCTTTTTCCCGGATACGCCATGAGGACAGCCAAGGCCTTCGCCCCGGGCCACCTGACGGGGGTCTTCCAGATATGCGTCGATCCGGCGGATCCTATTCTAAAGGGCGCCAGGGGCTCAGGCGTGAGCCTCATCAAGGGAACCACCACGACTGTCAAGGCCGAGCCCTCGGAGAAGCCCAGCCACACGGTGATCATTAACGGCGAGGAGATAAGGGACGCGGTGATATCCGAGAACGTCCTCGGCAGGTATCTGCCGCTGCTATCGGAGCCTCACCGCGTCGTCGTCGAGCACGCCATAGAGACCCCCATCACCGCAGGGTTCGGCAGCAGCGGCGGCGGCGCCCTATGCCTCAGCCTCGCCCTCAACCAAGCCCTCGACACGGGGCTCACCCGAATAGAGGCAGCCCAGATCGCTCACGTCGCCGAGATCGAGTGCGGGACCGGCCTCGGCAGCGTCTTCGCCGCGGAAATAGGCGGCTTTGGCGTCCTATACAAGCCGGGTGCGCCGGGCGTCGGCGAGGCAATGCGCTACGAGGCGGCCGACGATCTCTCTGTCATCTACCTACACTACGGGCCCATGCCGACGAGGGAGGCCCTCGGCGACCCCGAGCTGCGGCGCAGGATAAACGAGCTGGGGGGAAGGTATGTAGACGAGCTCCACAGGGAGCTGACCCCGGAGAGGTTCATGGCTTACAGCCGCCGCTTCACGGAGCACCTGGGCCTCGTGACGCCGAGGCTGAGAAGGGCGTTCGAAGCCACAGACACGGACGGCTACACCTTCACGATGGCTATGTTCGGCGAGGTAGCCTTCACGCTACAGCACAAGGAGGAAGTCGAGCCCATACTCGGGTTACTTCATGAAAGAGTGGCCGACGCCATCCCTGTCGTATGTGGCGTGGACACCGGCGGAGCACATCTGTATTGATGAACCTCCCCATATGCTTCATACTCGTCTGAATAATCACGTATCCCTGTCATCCCTTTTCCCTGCCATCTATAGCCGGGTTCCGATTATCCACGGTTCATCGCAATATATATTAGATGTCGATTGTTCCCTTGACGCTGTCAGTGATGTCAATGGCTAAGAATAGTGTTTGGGATAAGCCGACCGTCGAGGGTAGACTCTCTGTTCGGGGAAGTAAGTGGCACCGGGAGCCCCCGGACGTCATCCCCCTTTGGTTGGCCGACCCGGATTACCCGCTCTGCCCAGAGCTTAAAGACGAGTTGATGAGGGCCGTAGAGGAGGAGTACACGGTGTATAGCTCCGACGACGCGGCCAAGGAGGCCATAACGGAGAAGCTGAGGCGGGTCAACAAGGTCGAGGTCCCCCCGGACCAAGTGATGTTAACCCAGGGGGTCAACCCCGTCATGTGGCTGGCCGCGAGGCACGCGTGCCGCGTAGGCGACGAGGTCATAGTCACGGACCCCATGTACTTCCCGTTCTTCACCAGCGTGGAGGTCACCCAGACCCAGCCCGTCTACTGGAGGCTCGACCTAGACGGCAAGTACAGGTTCGACGTGGAGAGGCTCAAGGAGCTCGTAACGCCGAAGACCAGGCTCATCTACGTCTGCAACCCCCACAACCCGGCGGGCCGCTCCATGACCAGGGAGGAGCTCAAGGGCGTCGCCGACGTCGCCGTGGACAACAAGATATACGTCATGGTGGACGAGCTCTGGGAGGACATACGGTACGACGGCGTCAAGCACACCAGCCTCGCCTCCCTCAGCTCCGAGATAGCCGACCTCACAGCCTCCAGCTGGGGCTTCAGCAAGACGTGGAGCGTCCCCGGCCTACAGGCGGGTTACCTGGCCTGCACCAACAAGGTCATGTTCCAGAACCTCCAGCGCATCGCCAGAGGAGTCCTCAGGGGAACCAACAACCTTGGTAAGGCCATCGCGCCCCTGATCTGCAGCGGCGAGATCGACTACTGGTACGAGGACATGAACAAGTACCTAGCCGAGGTCAGGGACCTGGTTGAGAAGAGGCTCAACGAGATGGGCGATTTCACGGTGCCGCACATGGAGGCTACCTACCTCATGTTCCCCCGGTTCAACTACGGGCTCAACTGCGACGAGCTAGACAAAATACTGCTGAACGAAGCCAAGGTGAGCCTGCACAAGGGATCCGCCTTCGGGCCTTCGGGTCAAGGCCACATGAGGATACTGACCGCCACCAGCAAGGCCATAATGAACGAGGCCCTCGACAGGATCGAGGCCGTGATCCCCAAGCTGGAGAAGATGAGGAGCTGAGCCCCTCAAACACACATAGACGACGCGAAAAGCACGGCTCTTTAACGGCGTTCACGTAGTTACAGACGTTTAACCTTCTTTTTTCCGTCTTTTCCCGTGATGACTAGTTTCCTTTGTCTCCGTCTCGGCGGCGGATAGAAGTGGAACCTCTCCGGGTGATCGCTCAGTTCCTTGAACTGCCTCTCCCTTTTCCGTCGACCTATTCGCCCACAGAAACCTATGCCGGTGACCATACTGCATGAATACAGGGGATCCGATTTAGGCTTTATGTAGCATAGCCGGTGGTGTGGATCATAACTCGTTTGTGAGCGGCAGATGGCTACGAGTAGATGGGTTTAGTAGACTCTACGGAATAAGCGTTTTTGTATATATTTGGATATAAAAGAGGCGTTTCTGGCTCTCCTTTCGATGGAAGGAGCGTCGGTTCGCCCTTTCTCGTCTCCCCCGGGTGAGAGTGTTTTCTGGTCGAGCTGACGGAACAGTTTTCTTTGTTACATGGGATAACTGATTTTCAATATCCTTGTCTACATGGAACTTGGCTACCGTATGCTGCACACGCGATAGCTTTTTTTATGGACCGTGAGAACCATATTTCTATTCAATTATAGCTAAAAATTAAAAAATAAAAACTACTTTAACGTTTTTATCAAAAACGAATCGTTATCCAATAAATGTTATTTAAATATATAAATGATAAATAATTAAGGTAAAATGAATAAATACCGAGATCTAAAAAACGCTTATAACAAGTAACCAGTTACAAGGAAAACGCAGATTCGCAAAAACCACCGCCACGCACCCGGAACACCCCCACCGGCGACCCTACACCCCTTCCCCGAGAGCCTCTAGCACCCCCGCTTCACGGAAGGTTAAACACTCCTCCCCACATATACACGAGAATCATGCCCCATTAACCAAAATCAAACAGAGAATATCCCTATCCCTGTCACATCGAAGAATCATCGGACACTTGAAGGGTCTCCTCACCGTTCTCGTACCTGAACTGCATCTCGTAGAGCTGCCTGTAGAGGCCACCCTTCTCTATGAGCTCGACGTGGGTTCCCGTCTCGGCGATCCTGCCCTCCTCCAGCACCACGATCATGTCCGCGTTCCTGACGGTGCTGAGGCGGTGGGCTATGATGATGCTGGTCCTGTCCTTGAGCACCTTCTCCAGGGCCTGCTGTATTATGAGCTCCGTGTAGGCGTCTATGCTGCTCGTGGCCTCGTCCATTATCAGTATACGGGGGTTCGCCAGCAGCGCCCGGGCGAGGCTTATGAGCTGCCTCTGCCCTACGCTGAGCCTGCCGCCTCGCTCCCTCACGTCGGTCTCGTAGCCCTCGGGTAGCTTCATGATGAACTCGTGGGCCCCCACCGCCTCGGAGACCCGGATGATCTCTTCGTCTGCGGCGTCGAGCCTGCCGTACCGTATGTTCTCCTTGATGGACGCCGAGAAAAGGAAGTTGTCCTGTAGGACCACGGCCATCTGCCGCCGTAGGGAGCCTACCTTGACTTTCCGTAGGTCGTGGCCGTCCACCTCCACGCTTCCCTCCACGGGGTCGTAGAACCTGTAGAGGAGGTTGATCATGGTGGTCTTCCCGACGCCTGTGGGCCCCACGAGAGCCACCGTGGAGTTGGCCTCAATCTCCAGGTCTATGTCCTTGAGGACTAGCTGACTGGGCTCGTAGCCGAAGCTGAGGCCGCTGTACGTCATCTTTCCATCTATCCTCGGGAGCTCCACGGCGTCGGCGTCGTCGACGACCGTTACCGGCGTGTCCATTATCCCGAACACCCTCTCCGCGGCGGCCAGCGCCGACTGGACGCTGTTCCAGAAGGCGCTGAGGTCCTGTATGGGCCAGAAGAACCTGCTGAGGTAGCTCATGAACCCGAAAAGGACGCCTATGCTGAGCTCCCCCTTCAGCACGGCCGTGCCTCCGAACCAGAGGACCAGGAAGTTGCCCACCGCCGTGAATATCTGGACCGCCGGCCAGAACGCCGACATTATCTGCCCCGCCTGGACGTTGGCCTGCATGTTGTCGAGGTTTACCTGCTGGAACTCGCGCCGGGTCTCCCCCTCCCTGCTGTAGCTCTGGATCTCCTTCATGCCGCTGACGCTCTCCTCCATCTTCGCTGAGACGCTGGCGATGGTCCTACGGGTCTCCCTGTATACCTTCCTGACTCGTCTGCCCCAGAAGTAGAGGAACAGCGCCATCATGGGGATGACGCTGAAGGTGATGAGGCTCAGCCACCAGTTCATGTAGAGCATAATGGCCACGATCCCCACCAGGGTGACGAGGTCGGCCACAACGTTGGCTATGCCGCTGGATATCAACTCGGTGATCTTGTCCACGTCGTTGGTGCCCCTGGACACTATGCTCCCCACCTCACGGGTGGCGTAGAAATCCAGGCCCAGCTCTTGGAGGTGCCTGAAGATGTCCATACGGATCTCGTACTCCAGGTTGCTACCGAGCCAGTTGACGAGGAACCGCTGGCTGTACTGGGCCACGAAGAGCAGCCCATAGACAACTATGAAGGCGCCGCTGATGAGCAGCAGCCCCCGGGTGTCTAGAGCCTCGATGTACCTGTCTATGGCGAGGCTGAACATGTAGGGGGGCAGAAGGTTGATGAGGGTGCTCCCCAGTATGGCGGCTAGGAGCAACATGCTGCGCCGCCTCTGGCTCAGCACGTACCCTATCATGCGCCTGAAGAGCACCATGTCCGGGATGGTCCGCTCGTAGTCGTCTTCCTGCCCGTACCTCCTCATGTGCCAGCCCACTACACGCCACCCCCCTCTTCGCCGGCGATCTGTGTCTGGTACAGCTTATGGTAGATGCCGCGGCGCTCCATGAGCTCGTCGTGAACCCCCTCCTCGGCTATCTCACCGTCCTCCAGCACGATGATGTAGTCGGCCTTCCTTATGCTGCTGAGGCGCTGGGTGATGATGAACGTGGTCCTGTTCTCCAGCAGCTCATCCAGCGCCTGCTGTATCTCGTACTCCGTCTGGGTGTCCACGCTGCTGGTGCTGTCGTCCAGTATGAGTATCTTGGGGTTCTTCAGCAGGGCGCGGGCTATGGCCACCCTCTGCTTCTGGCCGCCGCTGAGGGTTACGCCCCTCTCGCCCACCCTAGTGTCGTAGCCGTCGGGTAGGCCCTCGATGAACGCGTCGATCTTGGCCTGCCTCGCCGCCCCCTTGATGCTGTCCAGGTCGGCGTCCTTCACCCCGTAGGATATGTTCTCCCTGAGGGTGGTGCTGAAGATGAAGGGGTCCTGACGCACTATGCCTATGTGGCTCCTGAGGGACTTTATCGTGGCGTCACTGATGTCCACTCCGTCCAGCTTTATGCTGCCGCGGGACACGTCGTAGAACCTGGGCAGCAGGTTGATGATGCTGCTCTTACCCGAGCCCGTGGCCCCGAGGATGGCGACTGTCTGCCCCGGCTCCACCGCCAGATCTATGTCCTTGAGCACCATGTTCTCGCCGTCGTAGCTGAACCACACGTCCTCGAAGACGATCCCGCCCTCCACCTCCCCCACGTCAGCGGCGCCGTCCCGGTCCTTGACGTCCACCTGGGCGTCGACTATCTCGAAGACCCTCTCAGCTGCGGCGTTGGCCCTGACGAACATGCTCGTCATGAACCCGAGCATCCTCACGGGCCCCATGAGCCTGTTCATGTAGAAGTAGAAGGCGACGATGGTGCCAAGCCTCAGCGCCCCAGAGATCACCTGGTTGCCCCCGTGCCACAGGATGATGACTATTCCCACGCTGCTGATGAACCTGGCCAGGGGCATGAAGAACGACCTGATCCTCGCCAAGGTGATGTTGATGTCGAAGTACTCCCTGCACTCGGCGGCGAACTTTTGCTCCTCGTAGTCCTCGCGGTTGAAGCCCCTCACGACCCTGAGCCCCGACAGGTTCTCCTGGAGCACGCTGGTTATGACGCCGTTCTGCTCCCTCACCTCCCTCCACAGCGGGCTCACCTTCCTGGAGTAGGTGAGCGTGGAGTAGAGGAGGAACGGAAGCACCAGTATCGATATCAAGGTAAGCCAGGTGTTGAGAGACAGCATGCTGTACACCACCATGAGGAGCAGCAACACGTTGCTCAGAGCCATCCTGAACCCGAAGTTGAAGAACCTGCCCAGCATGTTGATGTCCCCGGTGGCTCTGGCCATGAGCTGGCCCGTCCGCTGCTGGTCGTAGAAGCTGAAGCTCTGCTCGAGGAGGCTGTTGTACATCTCGTTCCTCATCTCGTACCCGGCCCTCTGGCTGATTATCTCCAGGAGGTACCTCTGGAGGTAGCTCAGCGCCCCCACCAGCACGGCTATGACTATGAGGCTGAGGCTGAACACGAAGAGAACCGCGTAGTCGGCGGCCATGCCGGTCGAGTCGGTGACCCAGGCAGCCGCCGGCGACAGGACTCTGAACACGAGGTCCTCGACGCCCTCCACGGCCTCCATTCTCTCTCCTTCAGCCACGTATCCTATCATGTCGACTATGCCGCCGATGATGGCGGGTGAGAGGACGGAGAGGGTGGTTGTAATCACCACAAGCACCAGGACCGCCTTTACCTCCCAGTACGGCGTTATATAGCCGAAGAGCCTGCGGAAGGTGCTCCACTCGACCTTCCGGGACCAAGGGTCGCCGTGCCCTGACATTAACCCCGCTTTTCCTCCG
>CAYFYM010000101.1:0-6289 GCA_964347405.1 uncultured Candidatus Bathyarchaeia archaeon
TGGTGTGCGGCGACGTGGTGGAGGCGCACAGGGAGGGGGCCAACTATGCACGGGGCCACTACGCCACCGAGCTGGTGAGGGACGCCGACGTTGTGGTGGGCAACGGCTACCCCATGGCCAACGAGGGCTACAAGGCTTACCACATATTGAGGGACTCCGTCAGGGAGGGCGGGGACATGGTTTTCCTGCTCTACACGCCGGAGGGGTGCAGGGTCCACCACTACAACGGCAGGTTCGGCGAGGACTACGGCGGCAGGGGGTGGACGAAGACCACGTACGTCAAGAAGCCCTGGAGGATGAGCCGGGTGATCTGCGTCTCGCCTCAGGTGGCGAGGGCCGACGAGCTCTACTACGGCGGGGGCAGCCGGTGGGTCAAGACGTGGGACTCTTGTCTGGAGACGCTGGTGGATGTGCATGAGGACGACGCTTCGGTGGCGCTTTACCCGACGGCGGCCATGCAGATCAGCGTGGGGAACGCCTCAAACATATGACCTGCGGCAGGTCATACCCTTTTTCAGCTTCGCTGGAAGACCCGTTTCACGGCTTCCACGCCGTCGCCGAGCACGTTGACGCCGTCTTTTTGGCCTATGCCTGACTCATGCGCCCATCTGATGTGGTCCACTGTGTCCGGGTTGAAGGCCATTGCTCTGGCTGCGGTGGCGTCGGCGGCGACTGGGTCGGTGGAGGCGATTATGGTGTTCATCTGGACTGGTTTTCCGTGGACTGGGCCTCGTCCCTCCATGGCGACGAATCCGTCGATGACTGTGAGTGTTGGGGGGAGGGTGAGGCATATGTCGTGTACCACCTTGTCCATGCCGTGGATGTGGTACAGGCCCTTCCACTTGGTGGTGAGCATGCCGAACATGTTCTTCATGCCTAGGGTTACCTTGGTGCCTGTGTGGGTCTTGAGCTTGGCCGCCGACACTATGGCCGAGTCCGTCGCCATCTTGGCTACCTTGATGCTTTTCAGGGCTTTCCCGTTCTTGACGGGGAGCTCTATCTTTTCGTCGACGTGCCTCATGTTGACGAACTCGACGCCTATCCGGTCCAGCGTCTCCTTTATGCCGCTGGCTACCATGGCCTTGTCGGCGTCCGTCATCTGGGCGTCCGACTCCACCACCAGCGCCTCCTTTCCTAGGTCCCGTACCCTGTTGATGATGGCCTCCACCACCACTGGGTCCGTGGTGGCTCCGGTAGCCCAGTTCTTGGTGGTTATGAGGTTCACCTTGACGAGGACACGGCTCCACGGCTCAAGGGCCTCCCTGTACGGGATCAGGTCCAGCGCCCTGTAGACGGTTTCGAGGCATCTCTCCCCCTTTACTACAGCTACATCTGACAACTCACCAATGGGAACGGAGTGAGCCAATATAATGTCTTAGGAAGCAGACGTGGATATGGCCCCGGCTATCCATGGCTTCACGGCGCGGCACCCCCCGTGAGGCTTAGCTCTAGATCGGGGTCCAGACGTAGTACTTTTCTTCGAGGCACAGCAGAAGGGCCTCGACGTCCTCGTCGACTATATTGTAAACTATTCTCCGCCGCATTGCCAGCGTCCTGAAGTTGTCGTAGTTAACCTCTTTCGCGTCTTCTAGGCCTTCGTCTTCCGTCTTCTCGACGATGATGCAGCCGTTGACCTTGAGGTCGTTTAAGGCTTGCTCCATGGACCACGGTCCTTTGACCCACTGGGGCTGCTTGGTGATCGATGGCTGTCCTTCGCTCGTCACGAACGGGTTGTTGGGGTTGTCAGTGTCGAACGCGAGCGACATCCCCGGGCTCGTCATAAGGTAGAACAGTGTGCCGGCGAAGACTACGATGCAGAGCATCAAAACTAACGCTGCCCCGACGTTTGAGTTAGCCTTCCTTCCACTGACTAGAGCCATCCCATGGATTGCTCCATTCAATGCATATTAGGGATTCCGGAGATAGGATTCGGATTAGAACACAGAGGCCTAAATATAGATCTATAATATGTTTCCCCGACCGTGCCTCTCGGCGGAGTCATTTTCTCGTCTTGACCCACTTGGCGTAGCTCACGAAGCCCGTGAGGCTGCTGTATATGTGTCTCTTTGCCTCTGGGTCTTTAGACACGAGCCTCTGAGCCCCCGGGTCAGACTCCAGCACCTTTAGATACATGTCAGTAAGGCTCACGCCCTCCTCGACGCCCGTGGAGGCGATCCTCTCCCAGAGCTTAACCTGCTCCCTGAAGCCCCTGAGCCAATCGGCTGCGCCGCCGTGGAACCCGAAGTGGCCTATGCAGAGAGTCCTGGGGTCCAGGGCTTCCAGTCTTCTCAGGCTCCCTGTTGCCTGCGCGGGGTTGTACGGCGCCGGGCTGGCCGGGATCACTGTTCCCAGGTTGTCGGGGGTGTGCCCCGCTGCGTCCCCGGCGAAGAGGACCCTGCCACGGGGCTCGTAGAAGCTTTTGCTGTGGGAGGAGTGGCCCGGCGTGTAGATTACCTGGAGCTGGACGCCCCTCAGGCCCAGCTTCTCCCCGTCTACGGACGCGTTCACCTTCTCCCTCGGGACGCCGCGTATCTCGCCGTACTCCCGTATCTTGTCTCCGAAGGCTTCCCTGGCGGCGGCCTCTATCTTGGAGGGGTCCACCATATGGTCCACGCCCCGGGGATGACAGTACACCGAGGCGTCAGGGTAGCGCCCCAGCAACACCCAGCAGCCGGCGGCGTGGTCCAGGTGGACGTGGGTCAAGGCTATCGTCGAGACCTCCTCGACGCCCAGCCGGTCCAGCGCCTCGATGACGCCCGGCGCCTGGCTCGCTGGCCCCGGATCGATAACAGCGACTCGTTCTCCTGTGACGACGTATGTGCCCAGCACGCCGGTTTTCCCGTGGTAGGGCGCGTCTATCATGTGGACGTCGTCCGCGACTCTTTGAGTGGACATCAGATGAAGACCTCCGGGGCTTCCTAAAAGGGTTAACCGGTTGATGAGTAAAATAGGGTGTATTTATCCAATGCTTTTCTTCTAGTAGAAATAGCATGTATGTATAGATGAAAAAATTTGAGTTGTTTGCTATGGATAATCGAAAATATTTCAAGGATCTGTACCTGCACCGATTTCTTCGCCGTCAGTGTAGCCGTCGTCGTCACAGTCTATGTCAAGCGGATCTGTCCCGTACTCGTACTCATCTAGGTTAGAGAGTCCGTCGCCGTTCCAATCATCGGGATCATTGGCGATCAGCGGGTTGGTCCCTTGATCTATCTCTTCTCCATCAGTCATCGTGTCGCCGTCGGTGTCGGGGTTCTCGGGGTCGGTTCCACATGTTGCTTCTTGGTAGTCAGACAGCCCATCCCCGTCGGCGTCGGGGGCTTCTGGCAGCTTCCAGATCACAACACGTACCTCCTCCCAATTCTGATCATCGGGATAACGGTACAACTTGATGCGATCTGGACTAGTACTCCGTTACAGGCCAAGATGCTCGCCGTGGAAGGGTGACCATCTACCGCAAACTCCATTGATGGGTTCCCATAGACCCTCCTCTGCCTATTACGTATACGAGTAGGTCGGAGGTGCCTAAGTTGTGGTCCATATTGTTGTAGCCTATGTTAATGCTTATCCAGCCAGAGTCAAAGTCAGGCTCGCCAAGTCCAGAAGTGCCCGGTGGCCCCGGTGGACCTGATTCTCCGGGTGGCTGTTGCTCTAACTCTTCGATTCGGGCTTCCAGTTCCGATAGCCGTGTCTCGTATTCATCGCATTTCTCTTCAAGGGTTTCTATTTTTTTCGCGGTTGGCGCGTATTTACCCCCATATCACTCCGCTTGCTTTGGTCAACGCGTTATCTTTGCCTGCAAAAGCCATGCTCGTCGCTGTAGAAGCGAGTATTGTGGCGATGATTATCGTGCCAAGAATTTTTGTTTTCATTTCTGCCACTATTGGTTCCAATGAAAATACGTTGATATTTTCAGCAGAATAAATAAGTAAATGTATGTTTTTAATAAAAAAATTTTTCTAAAATCCGCAATTCTATCTTTTTCGTTAATTATCTCAGCGAATCTGACCTAAAAACCTCAATCTAATCTGATAAATCGTCAGTGATGAAAGAGGAATGAAGAACCCCGGGGATTAGTCAGCTATCACAAGGATCTAACATGTTTTCATAGGTCTAGCACGGAAAAACCCTTAGCATGTAGAAAGACGCGAAGACCCGCTAAGGTGACTTACTAGACGTTCTATATACGCGCGGGTAAACATACCTGAAAACCAGCGGGAAAAACACGATCAGCAGCAGCCCAAACAGCAGCGTGTTATAGTCGAACCTCCCGAGAACCAACGCCGCCGTGGTGTAGACAGAGTAGAAAATCAAAGCGCTGATTATTATCGTAAAAGTCGTGTAGCTCCCGGGCCCAGCCTCCCTCGACGCCTTTATCATGTAGAGTGCTTCGCGTCCCTGATCCGTCGCCGCGTATTTACCGTGGGCGTCGGTGCCGACGAGCGTCGAGAGCTTGTTAAGGTGGTGGCTCAGGTTCCCGCTGCTGGATATCCCGAGCTCATGTTTGAGCTCTGAGAAACCCTGAGGAGTCTTCTCCAGGGTCTTCAGTATCTGTATCCTTGTGGGGTGTGAGATGGCTTCGAACAGCTCCGCGGCTATGAGGTCTCTATCGGCTTCGCCGTCATCTTCCACATCCATGCCCCAGTTACCTTCTTGTTTGTTTAAACATTGGTGAAGTATTTAATTCCTGAGTCCTTGACCCCAAGTCAACATTTCAGGACCAAATAAGATCAGTCATGATTTCAGTGCATTCTCCACAAATAGATAGGTAATTTTTATTAAATATAATATTATTAAAATATTTTATGAGAGGAAAAACTGAAAAATTAAGACCCGCCGGAGTTTCATGGATCGTAACATCCATACTGTTAATCGTGGGAACGTTTTATGAAATATTTTCCGAGGGTAGCTTGGGGTTCTTGAGCGTGACGTTTTTCGTATCTCAGGCTGTCTACTGGGCAACTCACTTGTACATGAGGTAAAACCAAGTTTCACTGGAAAGGCTGCATTAGACCCCTTCACACATGTAGGCGTGAGTCGTATAAGCGCTAAAAGGGTTTTATCGACCGATCCCCCTTCATTTAATGGTTTATATGAAGGAGTCGCTTGGAGCCAAGACCTGGGCTGCGCCGACGCCCGTCTGGGTGGTGGGCACATATGACGAGAACGGTAGACCCAACTTCATGACCGCGGCGTGGGGTGGCGTCTGCTGCTCCAGCCCGCCCTGCGTCTACGTGAGCCTGAGGGAGGCGACGTATAGCCACGGAAACATCGTGAGCCGGAAGGCGTACACGGTCAGCATCCCGGGTGAAGAATACTGGAGGGAGGCAGACTATATGGGTATAGCTTCAGGCAGAAACACCGATAAGGTCAAGGACACGGGGTTGACCGCTGTTAAGAGCAAGCTAGTAGACGCGCCATACGTGGATGAGTTCCCCTTGGTATTGGAGTGTAGAGTCAATAAGGTGGTTGAGATCGGCCTACACACCGAGTTCATAGGCGAGATAATGGACGTCAAGGCGGACAGAGACGTACTCACCAACGGGGCCCCGGACACACAGAAGATCAAGCCTCTGATGTTCGGGACGGGGGACCGCGGCTACCACACGGTGGGTGTCAGGATCGGGAACGCCTTCACACAGCGTAGGCCCCCGGCACCATAGCGCAAGTGATTTACCGTCATTCACCCCTTCTACTCCAGTGGTTTCATGAGTCAATTCTCAGAGAAGAAGAACAAGCAACTCAAGGAGGAAGCCTCGACATACCTGGTCCAACGTTGGGAGCCCAGCGTCAGGCACAAACCCCTCGTCATGGTCAAGGGGGAGGGAGTCAACATGTGGGACGCCTCCGGCAAGAAGTACCTGGACTTCATCAGCCAGCTCTACAACGTCCACATAGGCATGGGCAATAGGGTGCCCATCGAGGCAGCCAAGAAGCAGCTGGACGAGCTAGCCTACGCTTCGCCCAGCTACTACACCGAGCCCCAGGTAAAGCTCGCCAAGAAGCTGGCGGAGATCACTCCCGGCGACCTGTGCCAGACGTTCTTCGGGAACAGCGGCACAGAGGCCAACGAGGTGGCCATCAAGCTGGCGCAGCTATATCGAGAGGCTCCTAAGATCGTCAGCTTCTGGGACGCCTACCACGGCAGCACCTACGCCATGGTGAGCGTCGGAGGCAGCGCCCGCAACAGGCAGGCTAAAGGCCTCAGCATATACGAGGAGTTCAAGCACATCGCCAGCCCCTACTGCTACAGGTGCCCCTACAAGAAGACTTACCCCGAGTGCGGCCT
>CAYFYM010000102.1:0-4046 GCA_964347405.1 uncultured Candidatus Bathyarchaeia archaeon
GTGGGAACAGCCACCGCCCTGTGGGGCATAACCGCGGGAGTCTACCTCGCCTTGATGGGGCCGAAGGGCATGCAGGAGACGGGGGAAAGGATCATGCAGGCGTCGCACTACGCCATGGCGAAACTGTCCGAGATCGAGGGGGTCAAGGCCCCTGTCTTCGGGTCGGCCCACTTCAAGGAGTTCGTGGTGAACTTCGATGAAAACGGGAAGACGGTCGAGGAGATCAACAAGGAGTTGCTGGGTCACGGAGTGTTCGGGGGAAAGGACCTGACCCGGGAGATGCCTGAGCTGGGGAACAGCGCGCTCTACTGCGTCACAGAGGTACACACCAAGGGGGACATCGATAGACTGCACGACTCGATGCTGGAGGTCGTCGGCTAGATGGTGGTGGATATCACGGCTAAACGGCCGAAGATAAGGAGGTTCCACCAGGCCAAGTGGGACGAGGAGGTGATATTCGAGCTGAGCCAGGAGGGGGAGAGAGGCATCCTAGTGCCTGAGGCCGAGGAAGACCTGAAGAGGGAGGTCGGGGACGTCCTGTCGCATATTCCCCGGGGCGTCCGGAGGAAGCGCCCCCCCGGGCTACCTGAGGTCAGCCAGTCGCGGGTCCTCAGGCACTACATGAGGCTGTCACAGGGGACCCTCGGGACGGACCTGAACATCGACGTGGGGCAGGGGACCTGCACGATGAAGTACAGCCCGAAGATCAATGAACACCTGAGCAGGTCCCCCAAGATGAACGAGATCCACCCGCTGCAGGACGAGGGGACCGTCAGCGGCATCCTGGAGGTGATGTACAGGTTCAAACAGATACTCAAGGAGGTCTCGGGGATGGACGAGTTCAGCCTCCAGCCCAGCTCAGGCTCCCAGGGCATATACGCGAACGCGTCCATCATAAGGGCGTACCACGAGGAACGGGGGGAGGCCGATGAAAGGGATGAAGTTATCACGACGATCTTCTCCCACCCCTCGGACGCGGCCTGCGCCAGGGTAGCCGGGTTCAAGGTCATCACCTTGTACCCCGACGAGGACGGCTACCCCGACCTGGAGGCGTTGAAGGCAGGGGTCTCGGAGCGAACCGCCGGGTTGATGATAACGAACCCCGAGGACACGGGGATATTCAACCCCAAAATCAAGGAGTTCGTCGAAGTCGTCCATGAGGCGGGGGGCCTCTGCGCATACGACCAGGCGAACGCCAACGGCATCCTCGGGATAACCAGGGCGGGGGATACTGGCTTCGATCTCTGCCAGTTCAACCTCCACAAGACGTTCTCGACGCCCCACGGGTGCGGAGGACCAGGGGGAGGACCCATAGGCGTAACCCAAGAGCTGGCAGAGTATCTGCCCGCTCCCGTCGTGGCGTTCGACGGCACCAGATACTACCTTGACTACGACAGGCCCAAGAGCATCGGCAAGGTCAGGGCCTTCTACGGCGTGCCGCCCGTCGTGCTGAAATCCTATGCATGGGTCATGAGCCTCGGCGCGAAGGGCCTGAGGGAGGTCGCCGAAACCGCGGTCCTAAACAACAACTACCTCCTCAACAAGGTGCTGGAGATAAAGGGGGTAAGCGCCCCCTTCGCCAAGGGTAGGCGCCGGATCGAGCAGGTCAGGTATAGCTGGGAGGAGTTGACGAAGGACACGGGTGTCCGTTCAGAGGAAGTAGGCATCAGGGCCGCGGACTTCGGCGTCCATTACTGGACGAGCCACCACCCATGGATAGTCCCGGAGCCTTGCACCCTTGAACCCACCGAGTCCTACTCGAAAGCCGATCTTGACGAGTACATCGAGGTACTGAGACACGTCTCCGACGAGGCGTATGCGAACCCTGAGATCGTTAAAACCGCGCCCCACAACAGTACCGTCCACAAGATCGACCACGGACCGCTGGATGATCCTTCCCAGTGGGCTATCACCTGGAGGGCGTATAAGAGGAAGATAGGCAAAGCAGCACGATAACAAGGTTAATCTTTTATTTTTATATACGGAGCCGTATCCATGCCAGCCTTAAATGAACATAAAGGTAGCGGGTCGTTGACCGGTAAGGTCGCCATGATAACCGGCGGCGCCTCCGGCATCGGCAGGGCTACGGCCCTGTTGTTCGCCAGGGAGGGCGCCGCCGTCGTGGTGGTAGACATAGACGAGGCCAAAGCCCAGGTCGTGGTCCAAAGCATAGTCGACGAGGGGGGAAAGGCGATGTTTCTGCACTGCGACGTGACGAGCGCATCGGACTGCAAGTCGGCCGTGAGTGAGGCCGTTGAGGAGCTCGGTAAGATCGATGTCCTGTTCAACAACGCCGGGATCATACGGCGCGTTTCGGTGGTAGATACGACCGAAGAGGAGTGGGACAGGGTGATGGCTACGAACGTCAAGTCGGTCTTCCTCCTCTCTAAATACGTGGTGCCCCTCATGGCCGAGGCAGGCGGTGGAGTCGTCATAAACACCGCGTCGGGGTGGGGGCTTGTCGGCGGACGCAACGCTGCCTCCTACTGTGCGTCGAAGGGAGCCGTCGTGCTCCTGACCAAGGCGATGGCGCTTGACCACGGCTCACAGAACATCCGCGTCAACTGCATCTGCCCCGGCGACACGGACACCCCCATGCTGGTGAGCGAGGCCCGGCAGCTCGGCATCCCCAGGGAGGAGTTCCTGGCGGAGGCAAAAAGTCGCCCTCTGCAGAGGATAGGTAGACCGGAGGAGATCGCCAACGCTGTGTTGTTCCTGGCGAGCGACGCTGCCTCCTACGTCACGGGCACGGCGCTGGTTGTGGATGGCGGAGGCCTAGCCGGAACGGTGTGAATCGATATGAAGGGTTTGAAAGACAAACGAGTTCTCATCACCGGGGGAGCCGGTGGGATCGGCACCGCAACAGCGGAAAGATTCCTGGAGGAAGGCAGCCGAGTCGTCGTGTTGGACATCAGCGATGAGGCCATCAACCGGATCGAGGGCGAGCTGCCCTCGCTTAGCGGGACCATCAGGGCGGATGTGTCTGATGCGGATGACGTGGCGCGAGCATTCAGGGAACTGGACGAGATGACGGGCGGCCTGGACGTGCTCATCAACAACGCGGGGATCAGCATAAGACACACGTTCATGGATATCACGCCGCAGGAGTGGCGCAAGGTGCTGGACGTCAACCTGAACGGGGTTTTCTTCGTCGCCCAGGAAAGCGCTCGAAGGATGCTTGACGGCGACGGCGGGGTGATCCTGAACATGGGGTCCACCAACGGCATCATGGGGTATCCCTTCTACGCCGACTACAACGCGTCGAAGGCGGGGGTGATCGAGCTGACGCGGTCCATGGCGCTGGAGCTGGCTCCGAAGATACGGGTGAACGCCGTGTGCCCCGGGTTCATCCTCACACCCATGCAGGAGGCGGAGTACACCCCCGAGATGCTTCACGAGTTCGAGAGCAAGGTGCCTCTGAGGCGGGTGGGGCGGCCCGACGAGGTCGCAGCCCTCTTCGCTTTCCTCTCTTCGGATGAAGCTGCCTTCATCACGGGACACTACTTCGTGATAGACGGCGGAGAAATCACAGGCGGGCTGGCGAGCAGATAACGCGAGCCTCGATCGAAGCCACGCGCCTACACTTCCATGTTTTTATTTTGTGTGCCCTGAACTCCATGGCATGCTAGGGGTCTTCGTGGCTATCTAGCCATACGTTTTTCTTTGTGCTCCGAGCCGCGGAGGTAGCGGACGAGGCCGTAGAGGTCCATGTGTCTGGCGTCCTTGTCGTAGCCCCCGAGCCTGAACGCGAGCTGGACGGCGTAGCCCGTGGTGAACGCCGTTATGAGGGTGCCGACGCCCACGGGACCGCCCAGGAGGTAGCCCAGCGCCAGCACCGTGACCTCTATGGATCCCCTCACCTGGTAGACGGGTCTGCCCAGCGTCTGGACGAGGCCCATCATGAGCCCATCCCGTGGGCCCGCGCCCAGCCTCGGGCTCAGGTACATGTAGGAAGCCGCGCCGAGTACCAGTATGCCAGCCGCCAGCAGAGCCAGCTGCCCAGGCAGGCTCCCCGGCGTGGGCACCAGGCCCCAGGCCAGGATCTG
>CAYFYM010000103.1:0-2418 GCA_964347405.1 uncultured Candidatus Bathyarchaeia archaeon
CATGAGACCCGCGCCCCCCGCTGTAGCCCCCCGCGACACACGTACAACTATATACCCTGCGCCTGAACCAGAGCCCATGCAGTGCCCCATATGCGGCACCGAGATGGCCAAAGACAGAAAGAAGTGGCTAGGCGCCGTCATCGGGCTCCAGGAACGCCTGTTCAGCCTCTACTACTGCCCCAACAAGGCCTGCACCGAGCACGAGCGCCTCGTATGCCGGAACACCGAGACAGACACCCCTTTCAGAGGCCCATGGACCACGGAGTGCGCCGAACTCATAGAGGACACGTACGCCTGACACGGACCGCCGCCGCGTCACTCGTAGAAGCACCCGTACCACACCGCATCCCCGCCCAGACACCCTTCCCGCAGCGTCACCCTCCAAGAACCCCCCCTAACCGCACCCACGCAGCACACAAGGACCCATCGACGCGCCCCGATAATACCCCCCCTAGCCGGAACCGTGTCCACGATTCACTACATTTAAGCAGTGAAACAATGTATACCATGGAGGGTAGCCCATGGGCGGCAGGCTAGAGCTACGAAACGTGTACAAAGACTTCCGCGGCTTCAAGCTCGACAACGTGACCCTCACCCTGGACGCCGGCGAGTACTACGTCCTCGTGGGCCCCACCGGCAGCGGCAAGACCCTCCTCCTCGAGACAGTCAACGGGTTCCACACCGTGGACTACGGCATAGTCCTATTCGACGGCCACGACATAACAGACCTACCGCCGGCCAAACGCAGCATAGGCTACGTGCCCCAGACCCCCAACCTCAACGACAGGCAGACCGTCCGCGAGAACATAGAGTTCATAGTGAGGCTCCGCGGCCTCCCAGGCGACTGGCGCAAAGAGATCCACGGCGTCATGGAGATGATGGGCTTATCCCCCCTCGCCGACGCCAAGGCGATGAGCCTCAGCGGCGGCGAACGCCGCAAGGTCGCCCTCGCCCGCGCCATAGTTCTCAAGCCCGACCTGCTGCTCCTGGACGAGCCCCTCAGCAGCCTCGACGTGTCCAGCAAGCAGGCGCTGCGCGACGAGATCAGGCTCATACACAGGTACCTGGGCTGCACCGTCATCCACGTCACCCACAACCAGCAGGAGGCGCTGGAGCTGGCCACCCTCGTCGGCGTCATGCGCCGGGGCACCATAGTGAACACCGGCACCGTCAGGGAGGTCTTCGACGACCCCGTGGACGAGTACGCCGCACGGTTCCTCGGCTACACCAACATCTACCCCGCCGAGGCCGTCGAGTCGGGGCGGTTCACCAAGATGAGGCTCGGCGGCGTCACCGTCAAGGCCGCCAAGCCGCCGGCCGAGGGCCAGACCCGGGTGGGCATACACGGCGACGACGTCAGCCTCCACCAGGTGACGCCGGTGAACGTCCAGGACAACGTATTCAGGGCCACGGTGGCGGGGGTCGCCGACACGGGGCCCAGCGTCGCCGTCACCTTGGACATGGGGGTGGAGCTGCGCATCAACCAGAGCAAGCGCCGGTTCACCGAGACAGGCCTCCGTCAGGGAGACGCGGTTTGGGTACAGTTCAGCCCCGAGGCCGTGAAGCAGCTCACGCCCTGACGCAGATAAGCCTTTATCCCCTGTCCGCGTTCTAACCCGCCATGAAGACGTGGAGATGCAAGAGCTGCGGCTCGGAGTACACGCCCGAGCCGCCGGACTACACGTGCCCGACGTGCGGCGGCGGGAACACGGTGCCCGTGGGCTACGAGCCCCCAGAGGGGCGCGAGAGGCCAGAGGCCCCGGGCGGGCCGGAGAGGCATTGCCCGGAGTGCGGGGAGCCCATGCGGTGCGGCTACCTCGTCGAGGCAAACGCGCCTCTGGCGCTGCTCACCCTCGGCGAAGGCGTGTACTGGACGCCGGGGGAGGCCGGGCTGCTGGGGGAGCGGGTGGCGCTGAAGGCGTACGCGTGCCCCGGCTGCGGCCGCATAGCCCTCTACGCCAGGTGGCTGGAGAAGCAGAGGCCGCTCATAGAGAAGGCGTCGTACGTGTGCGGGTGAGCGGCGTCAGCCACGGCTGGCAAGAGCCGCCTCGACCCTGTCAAGGGCCTCCTTCATCAACCCCATGCCCGTGCAGAACACCAGCCTCACGTGGCCTTCGCCGCCCGGGCCGAAGTAGCTGAAACCCTCCCCGTGCCCCGGGACGACGGCGACCCTCGCCTCCTCCAGCAGGAGGCGCGTCATCTCCTCGCTCGTACACCCGTGCTGAGAGATGTCCGGGAACAGGGTGTACGTCGCCTCGGGCTTCCTCACCTCGACGCCGGGCATACCGCGCAGCCTCCAGGTCGCGTAGTCCCGCACCCGCCTCAGGTGGACGAGGAACGCCTCCGCCCACGGCCAAGCCTCCTCCAGGGCGGCCCTCCCCGCCTCCAGGCTCACCGTGTTCACCGGGTAGAGGTGGC
>CAYFYM010000104.1:0-4838 GCA_964347405.1 uncultured Candidatus Bathyarchaeia archaeon
CAGCTCTTTTATGTCTGTGAAGGCGTCGGTTACGTCTGGGCTGTCGTGTGTAAGGAACACCGCGGTCTCTGGAAGCGCTTCCCCGTATTTCTTGATGAAAGCCCTCATGGGCGCCGACACGTTTCCCGACCACACCGGGCTGGCCAGCACCACGAGCTCGTAGCTGGAGAGATCAGCTTTGATGGGATGGATTTCGACGTCGGCCTTGCTTGTTCCCTGCCTTCCCGACTTGAGCCATCCTAGGAAGCCTCGCCTGCTGCCTTCCTCGGTTATCTCCTCGACGTCGGCGTCGAGCTCGGCTTGCAGCGCATCGACTATTTTCTTGGTGTTTCCCGTCCGTGTATAGTAGACTATTAGAGTCTTCATGGCAGGGTCATGCTACGAGGTCTTTGATAAACCATGCTCCCATGGTAAGGTTTTTAGTGTTGTTGTATTTTCTAGTACGCTGCGGGACCGTGGTCTAGATTGGTATGATCCGTGCTTGGGGTGCACGTGGTCGGGAGTTCAAATCTCCCCGGTCCCACCAATTATTTAAGTTTATAATTTTACAGCCTTAAGACGCTGCTTACAATTCATTTAGGCTTTGGGATATTAAAAAAACTGAATACAGAGTTGAATCCACTTTGGTATAAGTTTCCATTAGCTGATAAGTAAACCATCTTCAATTGGCTACCCAGTTCTTAGTAGTGGCGTTATTCAAACTCGATATTTATAGTTTGAGCAATGAAGTACTTTTTTCATTAAGGGCTTTTGATCCGTACAACATTATGATTAATAAGACTAAAACTAGCCGAATCGAAAATCTATATATGAAACTCGAAGGAAACATCTCAGAGAATAAATTTCCTAAACTATGGAATAGCACGGCTCCTAGTATGCTTCCGTTTGTGTTATTGAAAACCCACGTGAATAATACCGACCAGAGGATGATCAAACCAGCCCATAGAAAGAAAGAGAATTGACGGGGCTCCGGAGGTAGGAACCACAACGGAACATGCCAAACAGCCCAGATAACGCCTAAGATGATGCTGGAGGTCAACGCATCCCATCTCGCCTGTAAACGAGGCAGAGCAAACCCCCGCCACCCAAACTCTTCACTCATGCCACCATGGATCAGATTCGGAACAATCAGACCAATAATCATTAGAGGGTTCCTCATCGAGACGAGTTCCGTTTTAAACCCTTCAAAGATTCTGGTTAGGAGGTGTGGGATAACGAAAAGAATCGCTTCAATCAACAGAATCCCTAGAAACCATCTGTGACCCAGATCGGTGCTCCAGAACTTTTTCCACAGCTTTTTCACACCGGTCTTCCCCTCGGTGACGTAGGTGACTACGAATGAACCCATCGTAGGGCCATAGGGGGTCAATACTATTAGAAGAACAATGGGGCCAGCTGACACTAAATCTACGTTCGGTGTGCCTATTCCTACAGGCATTTCCAACGTTCCAATAATGAATAGGAACCACCAAAACCAAGACCAGCCAAACGCGAACAGGAGATATAGCAACAGGTTTCTTAGCTCAAATTCACTTGTTTTATAGCCGATATCAGACATTTATATGCAACTTAGAGAATGTTTGGCTATTCTAAGGATAAGATTTGTGAAAGACCGAATGTAAAGATACCCCGCTTTCCCAATTACTCTTTTTTAATTCGAAGCGGAGAGTCGTCGCATCGCCCTGGCTTTTTTCAAGTGAAAATGAGTACTTTAAACGAGTTGTGTTATCTCCCCGGTCCCACCATCCCATACATCAACGTCTGCTACGATTTGAATCAATGTTCTGAAGAATATATACGTCAAACGCCAACACGGTTTTTAAATAAAAATCACGTATTAAAATGACCTAGAAATGAGCGGGCCTCACCCACTGGACGACATAGACATCAACATCCTCGAGCTGCTCCAAGAAAACAGCAAGATAAACCTGTCACAGATATCCAGCAAGTTAGATGTGGCAGAATCCACCATCAGGTATAGGATTGAACGCCTCGAGAAGTGGGGAGTGATCACGAACTACATCGCCCTGATTAACCCGAGGATGGTGGGGCTAAACATAACGGCCATCATGATGATTAAACTCGATCCCCAAAAAATCAAGGAAGTGTCGGAAAGTCTCGCGGCATTCAAGGAGCTACGTCATCTTTTCAGGACGACCGGCCAATACGACATGATATCCGTCGTAAACGCGAGGGACATCGCCCATTTGAACGAGTTGATGGAGGAGATAAAGATGATCGACGGCGTAAAGGAACTCATAGTCGAGGTCGCCACGGAGCTGATCAAAGTGGACCCAAAGTTTTCTTTGCGTTAACCCAAACACGGTATGGTTATTTACGTATTGCATGGATAACGGCGTCGTTTTTTGCGTTTTTCATAAAAATTTATATTTGGATCTGATGGTGAGTTCAGTATCCGCGAAATGCCTTCTGAAACACCTTCCGAGTCCCTGAAGCTGAAGAAGGGCATCTACTTTTTCATAGGCACCTTGGCCTTGGTTGCGGCTGTGGCTGGTATGTTTCTGCCACTCATCCCTACAACGCCTTTCGTGCTCCTCGCCGCAGCGTGCTACTACAGGAGTTCCGAGAGGGTCTATGATTGGATGGCCTCCAATGAAAGGTTTGGGGAGATCATAGTTAACTATGATTCTGGGAAAGGGTTGTCGAAGGCGGTTAAGTTTAAGGCGATAGCGTTGATGTGGCTGTCGATAACCGTCTCAGTCTATTTTTTCGTTTCGAACATGGTCGTGGCCTCCATCATGTATGCAGTCGCCGTGGCTGTCACGGTTTACCTCGTTCGTTTGCCTACGTTGAGTGAGGGATAAAGCAATTTCCCATGGGAGAGACGGGCTCCTACACGTGGCTCTCGCAGCCCCATCGACGAGAAACAGGGTAGATTGTTACATAACGTTGAGCAGTATCAATGACTCTTTTCTTGTGCGTGCGTATGCTTTACACACATAATATTAAGATGAAAATGAACGGAGTTCGATGCAGCTACATAGCGTGCTTTGTCGCTTGCCTGTGAGGAAAGAAATTGATAAACCAAGACGTCGCCGGGCTGCAGGAGGCAGCGGGAGAAGAGTTACCGATCGTAACAGACGAGTTCGAGTATAACGCTGGCCTATTCAAGGCCTTGGCGGACGGGAACCGCCAGAGGCTGCTCTACCTGCTCAGGGACGGCGAGAAATGTGTCTCGGAGCTGCTGCCGCACTTCGACATACTCCAGCCCACGGTCTCGACGCACCTGCTCATGATGGAGGAGCTGGGGTTCCTCAAGGTGAGGCGGGAGGGCAGGAAGAGGCTCTACAGCGTCGCCGACCCCGGGATATATGAAAGGATCGAGGGGTTCCTGAAGGATCTCTCGGGCCTGCTTGGCAGGTAATCACGTTCTCTGTTTTATTTGAAGAGTGAGTTCTTCGCCTTTATCCAGCTTCAGACGCTCCGCTGCGTCTCCCTGGTTCACGGATATCTCTAGGTAGCCGCCTCCGGCAACGAGGAGGAGCGGCTCGCCTTCAGGTACGGCGCTGAAGCGTTTGGCGTAGGGGAGGTCGAGCTCGATGCCTCCGGCCATCACCTTGAACCACGCGTCCTCCGAGACGCCCATCTTCTCAAGGGTCTCGTATGTGACGTTTGTCACGAGGTTTCCGAACCCGTCCACGTGGATCACCTGGGCGTGCACCGTGTCGCCGTCCAGCCTCGGCGTGTAGGATGGTAACCGTATCATGTCGCCGATACTGGTGCCCAGTTCATCAGGCGACGCGCCCACGCTCAGGTGGGCGCCTGTGGGGCCGAATACGTCGCGGCCGTCGAACACGTAGCTCACCCTCAGCGGCAGCATGGCCGTGTTGGTGATCTCCCAGATGGCCTCTACTCCATGGCGCTCCGCGGCGGGCGCCATGAGGCCGTTGTCCGGCCCGACGAACCAGGCGCTCTCTGTCTTGACGATTATGGGTTTCCTCGCGCCTCCCACGCCGGGGTCCACGACGCAGACGTGCACCGTGCCTTCAGGGAAGTAGGGCGCCGCCCTGGCGAGGTGGAAGGCGCCCGACTCTATGTCGTAGTTGCCCACGTCGTGGCTGATGTCCACGATGGTGGCGTCTGGGCTGATCTTCAGCATGGCTCCCTTGACCTCGGCGACGTAGCTGTCCTTGATGCCGTAGTCTGTTAGAAGGGTGATTACGGGCATACCATATTCTTCGTCGGCTTGGTTGAAAATATTTTCCCGGGACAACCATGGCAGTTACATGGTACTGAAAGCGTGGAGATTAAGGGAAACGAGTGTTTCCCGAGCTTAGTGTAACGCGTTAATAATATGTGTTCACTAGTAAAGAGCGAAAACTTTTGACGCGGGGGCTTGCGACTGGATCGACGCGGGGTGAGAGGCGGCGGAACCTAGAGGATGCGTTGAGGGACTTTTTCCCTGAGGAAGACCATGCGGCCCTCACCGAGACTCTTGCTTGCCGTTGAAAAAGAGAAGCTCCAGTACAACGAACTCCAGATCCCAGAACCAGTTAAGGAGGACCTGCTGATGCTGCTGGAGAGAGAAAGGGTTCTGATCCCCTTCGAGACCTCCAAGACCATAGCCTGGGAGGACAGGGTGCTGACGTTCAAACCGGGTGAGACGTATGGGGTGCCCCACGTAGTCAAAAACATGCTCAGGAGGGCAGAGGAAACAGGGAGGCTAGTTCCCCGCTACGCGTTCAGGATGTATCTGAGGGAGATCGGTGAACCGGAGACGATGGCTGCCTTCTTCGATCATGTGCTCGATGAAGCCGAAAACGGGAGGATATCCGCCGGGAAGCTGTCGGAGATCGCTGGGGAGCTATCGCTGGGGC
>CAYFYM010000105.1:0-23652 GCA_964347405.1 uncultured Candidatus Bathyarchaeia archaeon
TCGTCCAGTCTCTTCTCATGCTTCTTCAGCATCGATATTACGAGATCCAGTACGTCTCTCAGCTCAACCTTTGACATGTTATCCCGGAGTGCCTTCTCTGGCTGCACTGAAATGGATGAATATATGATGATTGCCGCTCAGTCTTCTATATCAATCTACTATACTACTGGTTGGGATCATGCCGGCCTGGGTGCACGGCGTCAGTATCTCTTGTTCTCGGATAGTTTCCACAGCGCGAATGCCTCCATGGCGTCGCCGCACGTCGCATGGTAGACGCTGACGCTTCTACCATGGTAGTCCTTCTTCAGCTCGCTGTGGAGGAGCTCGTCGCTGAACCCCACCTCGGGGTCAGAGGCGTCTGCTCTCGTGGCGCTGAAGACGAGCACTGGTATCCTCGCCCAGACGACGGCGCCGTAGCACATGGGGCATGGCTCGCAGCTGCTGTACAGCTCGCAGTGGCTCGGCTCCTTGTCTCCGGCTATGTTTCCCAGGTCGCAGGTCCCAAGCTCGCTGCACGCCGCCCTGATGACCATGACCTCGGCGTGGGCCGTGGGGTCGCTGTACTCCGTCACGCGGTTGTGGTCCCTCCAAAGCCGCATCACCTTGCCGGTCTCGTCGCTCACCTGCAGAAGAACGGCGCCGAAGGGTCCCCCGCCCTCCTCCACCGACTTCTTCGCCTCCTCGCAAGCCATGACCATCCACTTGTTAGGCTCCGCCTGGGTGCCTTGGTACGGCCCCGGCGTCTGTTCCTCCAAGACTCGGACGGGCCTGTACGGCTCCTCTGCCCTTGTAGATTTCACCAGTCTCATTAATGGCACCGCAGAGTATTGCACGGGGCATGGCATTAACTTACCGGGAGATGCGGCGGACCAGGCTCCGTTTCCCTAGGTATACGTGTGTAAGTGCGGGGCGTCTCTGCCCTCGATCTCTGGAAGTTCCCCGGTCAGTAGGCGCGTTACGCCAGTTTCGATGTCCATCAACACGCCTGACGGCTCTCCTAGAACGTGGCTCAAGCTCTCTCCCCCACCCTCATTCTGCGGCAAAAGTAGTTCGTATCTGTGCTCCTTCGATTGGAAACCGCATACCCTCCAGCCCTCCTTCTCTGTGACGGCGCCAAGCTCGACGTGATGGTCGCCGCGCTTGTCGAAGGCTCCCGCGAGGTGTCTCACTACGTAGCCGCCTCTACGGGGGTTAAGCCGTCTGTCGTAGAGGCCTATCCTGGGGAAGTAGCCTCTATCTAGGTCCATGAAGGTGTCGAGGAACACCCCGACTCTGGGTGAGCCCATCGCGGCGACGAGGCTCTCCGCCGCCCTGTTGGCCACGTAGCCCTCGTCGCGTAGGTACTCCGCTGGGTTCTCCGAGGCAAGCCTGACGTTAACCAACGCTCTTATGCCTTTGCGCTCAGCGTATTCGTCGATCATCCTTATGGATGGCCACGGGTCTTCTAGCTGGCCCACTTGGAAAACGAAGCCGTCTACGGCGCCCCTCACCGGGAGGACGGCGTCGAGGCTGGCAGCGTCTCGTATCCGGAAGCCGTGGCTCACGTAGTGGCTGTATTTGGGGCCCTCCCTCTCCCTGTGTACGGAACTCTCTATGTTGGCTACGTAGACGGGGACCGACAGCTCCTCCCGGAGCTGAGATGCCTGGGGGACCGTGTCTGAGGCGGTCTCCCATGGGAGGATCACTTCGAGGAAGTCTACGAGCTCCCTGTGATCTGTTATCACCTCCTTGGCTGCGTCGGTCGGCGTGTCTACGTTGAAGAACCCGTAGCTGTACCCGAGTTCACGCATTTCAGACAGGCGGCCACGGGTCACTTGGTCTAGCAGGTCGTGTAGGGGGAGCCTCAGCGTCTCGACGCCGGTCTCCAGGAGCCCCAGCAGGGTGTAGTCATTCCACGCCTTCTTCCTGACGAACTCGTCTATGGGGCTGTTGTAGGGCAGCGTGACAGTCTCGGCGAGAGGGTGCCTCAGGTGTACGCCCAGCGGCGCCGAGGGCCCCCATACGGTCTGCGGCTCCCCGGTTTCAGGCGCCTCGTCGGCTCCGAGGGTCTTTCCGTGTGACCTGTGGATCTTTGCGGCGTGTCCCTCCGTGTAGACCTCCACGGTGCAGTACCCTAGCTTGGCGGCGTCGTTTCTCCCGTGCTCGTCGGCCGGCTCAACCCTGAACATCTCGGCGTAGTCCTGTCTGACGAAGCACGTGGAGAGCATGCCGTGTATGCTGGTTTCACGGTGCCGCCTGTACCCGTAGTGGTGGACGTGGCCTGCGAAGAACGCCTCGACGCCGTGCTCCTCTAGTAGCCCCAGGAGCCACGTCCTCGCGGGCATGTCGATGTCGTCGTAGTTGCTGGGCTCCCGGGGCGTGTGGATGTAGGGCGGGTAGTGGCTGAACACGTGGACCCGGCTCCCGCTGTGCTCCTCTAGGTCGGCTTCGAGCCACTCCCTCTGCTCCGCCTCGTGGGGTAGCCCGGAGCCGAGGATGGGGCTGTTGATGAGGACGAAATGGACTCCACGGTGGTCGAGGCTCTGATAGAGGGGCCCGTAGAGCTCGATGAACTTCTCTTGGTATGCCTCGTTCACGATGTGTGACGGGACCGTGGGGTTGTCCTTGTCGCCGACGTCGTGGTTCCCTGGGACATAGTAGAGAGGCGCCTTGACTCTGCCCATTATCTCTTTGGCTACGTTGGACGCGGAGCCGTAGGTCGGCAGGTGGGGCACAGGGTGGACCACGTCGCCGAGGTGGACTACCAGGTCCGGCCTGTGGCTGTTCACCTGCTCGGCGACCCACCTGGCCCGGTCGTTGGTGAGGAGGTTGGTCCTCCACGGGCTGCTGCTCTCGCCCTGCGGCCTGATGTGGGTGTCGGCCACTATCGCGTACCTGAACAGCGGCTCGGGGTGAAGGTTACCCGGCATTAGTTGCACCTACACTATGTGGTTCTGTTTCGTGCATAAAGTAGCCGGTGCCTCGACGACTCCCTGGTTAGATAATTATAATAACTTTAGACTCAATTAACGAGTGGTGTTGTTTGTTGAGTGAGTTCAGCGTGAGGGACATCTTCAGCGAGTTCGGCAATAAGCTCGTCGAGGTGTTCAAGGCGGTGAGCGAGGACCTGGGCACCCTGACAGTGATCACGACAACGGGCTCGGTGACGACCACCGTGAAGAAGTCCACGGGGGCTGAGGTCTACGACATAAAAGAGGAGGGGATAGCGGCCAAGACGATCATAGAGATCGACGGCGACATCATCGTCAAGCTCCCTGTGATGGACCAGGAGGGCAACGCCGTAGAGCTCAACGAGCGTATCCTGGAGATCCACGAGGAGAACGTGGCCATGGCGATGGAGAACTGGAGAACATTCATAACCACGCTGGTGGAGATAGCCGGCGACCTCAAGGACATGCTGTCCACCATCTAGGCCATGATGCATACCCCACCGCTTTTCTATTCGAGGAACCCTCGTTGACTTACATCGACTCGTTCAGCGTCAGAGATGCCGGGCTCTCGGTCTCCTTCGACGGATACGAGAGCATCCTGATAGTGCTCCCATCGCTGGACGCCGTGACTGAACGAGTCGTCGAGAGCATGGTCCACGGGTTCGAGTCGAGGCTTTCCTCCATGGCCGACACGGGCGACGTGGGGCTTTTAGGGAGGCTGTGGATGCTCCGAGAACAGTTCTTCACCCCCGCCGGGAGGCGGGAGGTCTTGAGCCACGTAAGGGTCTTCGACGCCATAAAGGTGGTCACCGCGACCCCTTCGATGGTGTTGGCGGTGACCGTCATCGAGGCGGACGGCGACATCATATCGAGGGTCAACGATGCCGTTGCATATGCCTACCATGAAGAGCTTTTCAGGCTTCACAGAGAGGCGGTGAAGTACGCGACTGGGGCGTGGAGGAGGAGGCTGCATGCTATCAGGGAACTTGTGCGCCTCGGAGCCATTATGCATAGGGCGCTGCTGCTGGTTTCAATGGGTTCACTGATCGGGTCCGCCGCGGCGTGGAGACTTAACGGCCTGTACACGGCAGTTATGCTGGGGCTCGGTGTTTTATCTTTCCTCTTCTCAACCTTCTTCAATCAATTTAACCTCTAGACCCATACCTCATTTTTCCATCAATGAAACCACCTTTAACGTTGTCCTACAACTGGGATTCGTTGGTTTCGAGATGAGCCTCTGCTTCGATGAAAGACCTTGCTGGGACGGTAAATTGTATATACAATAATAATGAAATTACTTATCGGAGATGAGTTTTGTCGGAGGAAAAAACATACTGCCCCCAATGTGGTAGCGAGATCATCGAAGGATCAAAGTTCTGCACCAGCTGCGGAGCCACCCTTGACCAGGGCGAGGGGAGGCCGGCGTTTGCTGACGAAGCAAAAAGGAGCTACGTGGAGCACTTGACTGTCGGGTTCAACGTCGCGGCTTCGCAGCCCATGGTGTTCGTGCCCGCCGTGCTGGCCGGCGTGATCGGGGCTTTAATCCACTGGACCACCATGGGCTCGATTGGGTACACCTCGGCGCTGCTCTCCATAGCGGCGTCCATCATAGCGTTCATTCTAAACTTCGCGTCCCTAGACATGTCGAGGGACGCCTACAGGGAGGAGGCGCTGGACCTGGGTGAGAGCGTTAACTACGTGACGGGCCGGATCCTGGATTTCATAGTCGCGGCCGTGGTGGGTGGGCTGATGTCGGTCACAGTTATACTGATCCCGGTGGTCATACTGATGTTCGTGATCATGGTCATGGACGAGACGGGTATAACGGACGCGGTCTCCAAGTCACTGGACGTGCTGAGGGCTGACCTAGGGGACGTGCTGCTCATCCTATTGGTGTCGATAATAGGGTCATTCGTTATCAGCTACGTGCCGTTCGTCTCGACTCTGCTGGACGCGGCCCTAAACGTGATCATAGGCCTGGCGTTCATAGACCTCTACGCCAACTACGGGTCAGGCTAACCTCCATATCTAGCCGTTTTTATTTTACCTTGGCTTTCATGAGCTGTGGCTGTTTATCTTGATGACCGAGTTTTCCACGTCCACCCACGCCCTCTACAGATACCTGCTTAAATCCTTTATACCGTCCCCCGAAGGTGTGGCTTGATGGGGCACATATTCCTAGTCGGCGTGGCGGCCATACTCATTGGGCTAGCCCTCTTGGTGATGGGGGGCGTAGGCCATCACAGCGTCCGTGTAAGCATAAGAGAAGGCAGCGTGCTGGGCCAGGCCTGGTTCATTGTCCTGTTCACCGGCCTCCTGTTGATGTTCATAGACCTCTACATGGGCTAAACAACGTCTCCCAAGCCGGCTGTTGAAGGCATCGAATTAATCTTATTAGCGACTTAGAGGTAAGGAAGATAGGTGATTTCTCTGGTATTGGATATGCATGTGCACCTGACCGAGGAGAGGCCCGACGCCGAGTGGGTGTGGTCACGCTGGCCCGGCGAGGAAATGCGCGGCCTACCGGTCGAGGTGTTCATCGAGAAGATGGACTCCTGCAAGCCCAAGATAGACAGGGCCGTGGTCTTCGGCCTGTTCTCGCTGGCGAGCGAGGCCCCCGAAGCCATGAGGAGGGACAACGACTACATCCTGAGGGTGGTGGATGAGTACCCCGACAGGTTCACAGGGGCGGGGGTGGTGGACCCGAGCTGGGGCGAAGCCGCCGTCGAGGAGCTCCACCGCTTCGTGGACGCCGGGCTACGCGTCGTGAAGATGAGGTTCAGCTCCATGCACTACCACGCAAATAACAAGGCGGCTCAGAGGGTGTTCAAGGAGATAGAGGAGCTGGGCGTGCTGCCTGTGTGCCACAGCGACTGGACCCACTACAGCAACCCGCTTATCCTCGGGGACCTCGCGTCCATGTTCCCCGACGTGCGGATGGTTATGCAGCACTTCGGGGAGTACCTGAGCTTCGACGCCATCAGCGTCTGCAGGAAGCTGCCCAACGTATACGTGGACACGAGCGCTCTCGTGCTGCCAAAGAACATCGTCAGGTTCATGGAGGAGGTGAGCCCAGACAGGATCATGTACGCAAGCGACACGCTGAGCGTCAGGGGCGGGCTGCAGCCGCAGGACGCGCTGAACCGCGTCACATGCCTTGGGCTGCCCAGGAAGCAGGAGGAGAAGGTGCTCGGCGGGAACGCTGAGGCGCTACTCAAGTCCGTGGGGGTGAATCTATGAGGGTAGACGTACACAACCACATCGGCGTGGACCCGGCGTATGAGATGCATAGGACGGCGGAGGAGCTGGTGGGGGAGATGGATGAGGCGGCGGTCGATAGATGCGTCGTGTTCCCCTTCACCACCAACCCCGACCTCAGGGAGCAGAACAACGTGGTCAAGGAGGCCATGGACGAGTACCCTGACAGGCTCACGGGGTTCTTCACCATGAACCCCAGGCTAGCCGAGATGACGGACCTCATGTACGGGTACGAGGACCAGGGCTTCAAAGGTGTGGTCACGGACCCCCGTTTCGGCGTCGGCCACGAGGCGAAACGTTTCCACGAGATGGTGGAATGCGCCATGGTGCTTGAGATGCCCGTGTGGCTTCACAGCGACGACAAGGACACCATGCGCGTCTACATCTCGCCGCTGGAGGCGCTCATGAGCAAGTACCCCGAGGTCAGGTTCATCCTGAGCAGCATGTACTACGACCACGTGGGCATCGCGGCGCGGCACAAGAACGTCTACCTGGACACGGCGACCCACATGTCAGGGGGCATGACGGCTTCCGCGGTCCAGCCGGTCGGCACCCACAGATTGCTGATGGGCAGCAACTCGCCGTACGGGCTGCTCCGCCGCGAGGTGGAGAAGATAGAGGCCGAGGGCGCGTTCACGGGCTTCCAGAGGAGCCTAATATACTCGTTGAACGCGGAACGGCTCCTAGGGCTGTGAAACCCCCCATTTTTTCATGGACGCTGCATCGTGAAGCCTGAACCAGATCAGGCATCCATTATTCTTATCTCCCCGGGTTTCACGGTGCGAACGAGTACGTCATGATGAAGGTGTTCATCGCCGGCGTCGCCGTCATAATCTGCGTCGTAGGCGCGGCCATGAACCCCCAGCTGCTAGGTGACGTCAGCCTCCCGGAGGTATCCTTATCGAACACCTACCAGCTGACGTTGATGTCCTGCGCCGCCGTCTCGACGCTTAACCTAGGCTACTTCCTATCTGCCGTGTCGAAGACGATGAGGGAGTTTGAAGAGAGAACCAAGGCCTCGCAGCTCCGCTTCTACGACACCAATGGACGCGGCGAGGAGCCGAGAGGCGAACACGCGGGCGCCATGGACGACGAACCAAGTTGAAGAAAGGTCATCCATGCTCGGATTCTCCTCCTGATGGTTAAAGGCATTAAAATTACATCATGTAATCAGACCGCATATATTAAGATTCGGCGAATTACATCAGTTGGGCGAGGCTCATGGAGGATCTGACCCGAGTAAGGTTCACGAACCTGGATAAACCCATGTACCCCGGGCTCAGGCTGATGAAGAAGGACGTCATCGAGTACTACATCCGGGTCGCCCCGCGCATACTTCCTTTCCTCCGTGGCAGGGCCCTCGTCAGGACCAGGTACCCGGACGGCGTGCAGGCGGAGGGGTTCTATGAGAAGGACGCCCCGTCGGGGACCCCGGGCTGGGTCAGGACCCACGTGAAGCACAGCAAGTCGGCGGACAGGGACACCAGCTACGTGGTGTGCGACGACTTGGACACGCTGCTCTGGCTCGCGAACCTGGCTTCGCTGGAGCTGCACATGCCCCTGTCCCGGGTCACGGACACCTCGAAGCCCGACTTCGTTCTCTTCGACCTTGACCCCGAGCCCCCCGCCGGCCTGGGGGAAGCCGTCCAGGCAGCCGTCCTATTAAAGGAGGCCCTCGACGAGAATGGGGTGAAGCCCTACGTAAAGACCTCGGGAAGGAAGGGGGTCCACGTGCTGATACACGTCGAGCCTGTTCACACCTTCAGACAGACAAGAGAGTACGTGCACGGGGTCGCCAGAGAGCTCGCAGCCAGACACGGCTTCATAGTCTCCGAGCGGAGACAGACCAACGTCCCCGGCACCGTGCTCGTGGACCACCCGCAGAACAGTGAACGGTCAACCATGGTCGCCCCGTACAGCCTCCGCGCCGTAAGGGAGGCGACGGTGAGCACCCCCGTCGCGTGGAACGATCTGCCTTCCGTGAGCCCCTTCGACCATAACATATTCAACGTGCCCGGACTAGCCGATGACCCGTGGAGGGACATCTGGGAACAGCCCCAGGATATAACATAGGTAACAATTAAGACACTCCGACACTTTGATAACTTCAGAGATGAGCGTCTTAAAGGGCAAGCCCTCGACCCGCAGCGTCTGGACGGGCAGGATCAGCATCGGCCTCGTCAACGTCCCCGTGAAGGCGTACACCATGATCAAGGACCAGAGCTTCAGCTTCAAGTACGTCAGGAGGGACGACGCGTGCCCCCTCAAGTACGAGAGGGTCTGCACCCTTGACAGGGAGGTGGTGCCCTGGAGCGAGGTGGGGCAAGCCGTCGAGGTGAGGAAGGACGAGTACGTCGTCTTCACCAAGGAGGAGCTCGACGCGCTCCGCCCCGAGTCCAACAAGAAGATCAGCCTGAGGAAGTTCGTGCCGCTCAGCCAGGTGGACAGGGTCTTCTTCGACAAGAGCTACGTGCTGGCCCCGGACAAGAGCGGGGACAGCTACGGCCTTCTGCTGAAGGCGTTCAAGGAGAAGGGACTCGCCGGAGTGGGCACGTTCACCCTACGCACCAGGGAGTACCCCGTGCTGGTCTACCATTACAGGGACTCGTTGGTGCTCACCACGCTCCGGTACAGCGACGAGGTGGTGGACCCCAGGAGCTACGAGGACCTAGGCAAGGTGGAGGAGCCCAGCCGGGAGGAGCTGGACATCGCCCTCAAGATCATGGAGAACCTCACCGGCGAGTTCGACTCCACCGAGTTCAAGGACACGTTCAAGGAACGCGTCGAGGAACTCGTCGAGCAGAAAATGAAGGGGGAGGTCATAGCCGTCGAGGAGCCCGAGACCGAGGAGGTCAGGGAGCTCATGTCGGCCCTCAGAGACACGCTGGCACAGCTGCAGAAGACATGAACCTCTACTCGCCCATGCTCGCCCGGCCGGCGCCGAGGCCGTTCGACGACCCCGAGTGGGTCTTCGAGGTCAAGTGGGACGGCGTCAGAGCCATATCCTACGTCTCAGACACCCTCAGCGTTCGAAGTAGGAACAACTTGGAGATTCTTGACAGGTTCCCTGAGCTTGAGGAGCTGAAGACGCTCTGCGAGGACGTTGTCCTCGACGGCGAAATAATCGTTTTCAGCGGGGGCAACGCCGACTTCCAGGCCGTGGCCCGGAGGACCCAGACCAGCGAACCCGGGGACGCGGAGAAGCTGGCGGCGACAAGCCCGGCCACATATGTCGTGTTCGATGTCCTCGAGGTCGACGGCGTGAGCGTAATCGACCAGCCGCTGGAACGCAGATTGGAGACGCTTAAAACCAGGCTACGGGAAGGCCGGCACGTCACAAGGAGCATACCCGTCGAGGGCCGCGGCGTCGAGTTCTACGAGGCCGCCACAAAAAGAGGACTCGAGGGGGTGATCGCGAAACGGAGGACCAGCACATACCATCCAGGCTCCCGGAGCAGCGACTGGCTCAAGATAAAACAGGTGAAATCCTGCGACTGCGTAGTCTTCGGGTACACGCCCGGAGAAGGCGCCCGGGGAGGCTCCTTCGGCGCCCTCCTACTGGGCCTCTACAGCGACGGCGCCCCGGTCTACGTGGGCAGGGTGGGCACCGGGTTCACGGACCAGCAGCTGCGTGAAACCCGTGAAACCCTTGACGGGCTCCGCGTCGACGCGCAGTGGTTCGACGAGCCGGACATACCCCGGGGCGCGGTCTGGGTGGAGCCCAGGCTCGTGGCTCAGATCGGGTACCAGGCTTTGACCGAGGACAACCGGCTGAGGGCCCCTCGCTTCCAGGGGTTCAGGCACGACAAGCCGCCGCGGCTGTGCAGCCTGGCGCAGGTGAAGCCCGAGCGGCTGGAGGACTACTACCGGAAGCGGGACTTCGGCGTGACGCCCGAGCCCGTGGGGGGCGCCGCGGCTAGGTCTGGTAACAGCTTCGTGGTCCAGGAGCACCACGCGAGGCGCACCCACTGGGACCTTCGGCTGGAGAGGGACGGCGTCCTCGTGAGCTGGGCCGTCCCCAAGGGCGTACCGCTGGAGCCCGGCGTCAGGCGACTCGCCGTGATGACCGAGGACCACCCCCTGGAGTACGGGGGCTTCGAGGGCGTGATCCCGGAAAGCCAGTACGGAGCCGGCGTTGTGAGCATCTGGGATAGAGGCTTCTACGTCCCCGTCAAGTGGGATGCGGACAAGATAACCGTCGTCCTCAGCGGGGAGAGGCTGAATGGGAGGTACGAGCTGGTAAAGACGTCAGGCTCAGAGAAGAACGAGTGGCTGTTGTTCAAGATAGAGAGATGATGCACGTGGCGGGTAAGCTGTATCTGGGCTCCATGGGCTGGAGCAACGGGTTCTGGGGGCTCTACAGGGGGCTCAAACCAGAGGAGTATCTCGGAGAGTACACGAGACAATTCAACTCGGTGGAGATAAACAGCACCTTCTACAGGATACCCCGAAGGGAGACTGTGAAGAGCTGGGCAGACACGGCGCCGGAGGGCTTCGTTTTCTCAGCAAAGTTCCCTCGCGGCATCAGCCACAGCCCTGGGCTGCGGCCCCCGGATGGGAAGCTGGACGCCTTCCTATCCAACCTGGAGCTGCTTGGCTCAAAGCTGGGCCCCCTCCTGCTGCAGCTACCGCCCCGATTCAATCCAGACGAGACCCCCGCTCTAATCGAGCTTCTTTCCACTTTGCCTGTACGCCATAGCTACGCCATCGAGTTCAGGGATAAGGCTTGGACGGAGGACGCAATCCTCGACGCCCTCGAGGATCAGGGGATATGCGTGGTCCAGCAGGAGCACCCTTGGCTCCCTACGATAGACCGGGTCACCGGCGGCTGCGTCTACATACGCCTAGAGGGGGATAGGCGGAAGATAGACGGCGAGAAGGGCGCCGTGGAGCGCGACGCATCGGAGACCAACCGTCGCTGGGCTCACCGAATAGGGGAGTACCTTGAAGACCATGACGTCTACTGCTACATAAGTAAATACTACTCGGGTTATCCTCCCCATGACGTGGACCAGATAAAGAAGGAACTCGGTTAAACTGGACGCTGAGTTAACCGAGCTTCATCTAAATATCCTTGAGCTGACTCTCAGCTTTTATAGACCGTGATGGAGGACGCATGTGTAAACGTATGCTGGACTCCCATGGCGCGGGCATCACGGAGTTCACGGTGAGGGAACAATCGTCACTGCAGTTTCCCCCATATAATCAATAGACGTCACACAGGACGTTGAGGAAACCCATACAAATAACGAGGCTCTTCGATCACTAGTCGTTTGTTAACGATGATCTTCTCGTGCGCGGGTTATCCTCAGGGGCTTGCCTATGATCTGTTCCAGGTTTATGGTTTGAAGCTATTTTCTCGTCCTATGTATCTGTAGTAATATTTGGGCGATTGTGCCCTCGGCTCACAGCCTAGACGTGAAACAGGTTAATCTGTGATCTCCCGTAGTATCCGCAGCGCCTCGTCTACGTGTCTCTGCATGTTTGTCTCGCTGGTGAAGACGTGCCTCACCACCCCGCCCTTGTCGATTATGTAGGTGTAGCGCCCAGGCAGCAGGCCGAAGCCCTTGGTCGCCCCGTAGAGGGACCGTGCCTCGCCGCGTGGGTCGCTCAGAAGGGTGAACGGGAGCAGGTAGGTGTCCAGGAACTCTTTATGGGATTCAATACTATCGCCGCTCACCCCTATGACCTCGGCGCCCAGGTCCGTGAAGTCCTCGTAGCTGTCTCTGAAGCTGCAGGCCTGTTTCGTGCAGCCCGGCGAGAAGTCCTTCGGGTAGAAGAACAGCACCACGTTGCTTCTGCCTCTGTAGTCGCTAAGCGACACTGGTTCCCCGTCCTGGTTTTTCAGGGTGAAGCCCGGCGCCTTCTCCCCGACTTTAACCTTTGGCATACATGCTGTGATGAACGGTTGAAATTAAAGGCTGGCCATAGCTTTAGGCTAGTTTCAGGCCACGCGCCAGTTCGTCGTCCTCGTCCATTATCTCTAGCCCGGCGTTTACTCCGGTTCCAGAACATAGAGTTACGTGGTCAATCTTCGAGAACAGGTTCATGTCGACTTCGCTTGACAGGCTTTCGATGGTTCTGCCGGTCATCTCGCCTCTTCTGGGTGAGCGGAGTACGATGGACTCCCCTTTCCTCGCTTCAACCTCAAGGACGTGGCTCCGGCTCTCAATTTTTAATGAGACTCCATGCTCGTCTATATTTAGAGACCTTAACCTGCCGCCCATGTAGGTGGACATGTTGATTATCTTCCCGTCGACCAGCATCACTGCGATGTGGCCGACGAACGCCGATCCCAGCCATGGTATCGATGCCACTGATACCATCAGGCTTGTCTTGGGCTCGGGGAACCCGTTCGACTGCATCCATACCCATGAGGAGGGGAAACTCCGTCCCCAGTCCTTTTCTATGTAGCCTCTGCCGCCGTCGAAAACGTGGCTCTTTCCCGCCATATCCAGGGAGCCTTCGACGGCGTGATCCATGCTAAGCAGGCCGTGGTAGGTCTCCATGAAGGGGACGTAGCCGTACCACCCCATTATGCCCCTATCATACCACCTGTACCCCGGCCAGGTATGATCCGAGTAGCGGAGGGAGCCGTTTATCTTCGGCTCGGGGATTTCCAGATCCATGCCTGACAGGCTAAAATAGCTGTCCCCGACCTTCAAGCTGAAAGGCTGTTTACCCGGCGCAAACTCCTCAAGGTCGTATGAGACGTAGTGGGCCTCCCCCGCGTACCCGTCAAACACCTGTATGAAGGCGTGGCTGTTCCCGCCGGTCAGGGAGACCCCTGGGATGACGGCCAGCTTTCTCTCTCCTTTCGGCCCGACCTGTTTGAAGTACCAGCCTTCAAAGTAGCCTGTCTTCTTCAGGCTACCCTGGAATATCGACGGGTCTCTCAGGCGGCTTAAAATGTCAAACATCTTCATATAGTTGATAGCTTGATAGTCCAGCCTACGTCGTACCTCGTCCCGCATTCCGGGCAGATCAGTATGACTCTATGTTTCTCGTCGTTTTTCACGAACGAGGAGTGGAATCCCCGGTCGTAGCCGCACACGTCGCATTTCCTGAACTCGCCGCCCGGGGGCCTATTTCTGATGCTCATGGTGACCATCAGTTTCAGGAATACGGTGTTATAAAAACCGAGACAAAAGAATAAGAGCGGAGTGGGTTAGATTGGGGGACCCATGGGGGGCTCGGCGGGAGGCGTCAGATTCAGGGTTGCAGGGTTTTCCTCTAGCTGCTCCAGTATGGTGCCGAGGTAGAGGTACTGGGATAGCTGCGCCTCGTCTTCGGTCTCCATCTCGCAGACCCTCTCGTTGAGCTGCAGCAGCTTTAGATGGGCGAGGCTTCGAACCGTGGCCGGGGCTTCGCTGTTCTTCACGAGCTCAACCATGTAGTAGAGCACGATGTTGTTCACTACGCGCTGCAGCTCCTGGTGGTAACAGTCCTCGTGCACCGTCAGCCACGTAGCCTCGAAGAGCCTGTCTATCACGTCTCCCAGCCCGGGTAGACCAGGGTCGCGCGAATGATGCTCCACTAGGCGTGCCGCTCGTTCAGGGTGCAGTATGACGCCGATGGTCAAGCCTGCGGCCGTCTCGGCTGCCGCCATGGGGTCGAAGGTGAGCCCGGTTCGCCCTGGGAACAGGTCCCGTGTCTGGGCTAGGTGCTGAGGGCGTGGAGGAATCATGTCCCGTAGCTCTTCTGGCAGCGCCAGCGCCTGCGGGGTGACCGTCTCAAGTAAGGCGTCTAGCCCCCTTGCCTGCACCTCGGCGGGCACCACTCGCTGATGTTCCTGTACGTCGCCCCTCACCTTGTAGTGGTAGTAGAGCCCGCCGATGACGCTGGCCGTCGACTCCAGCTGATACCTGTGGAACAGGTACGTGGTCACCAGGGGCTCCTCCAGGTAGGCCAAAGGCGTGCCGACTCTGATCCTGTGCTCGCCGAAGCTTTCCAAGGCGACCCGCCTCACCCCCATCACCCTGTGGAGCTCCTCCACCGGGTCCACCCCGTTGATCCAGTAAGCCGCGTAAGGGCTGGCGCTTCCCGGCCCTGCGTCCCTGCTTGGCTGGAACAGGAGCCCGCGGCCGAAGGCGTCGTTCAGCACCCTGTCCAGTTCGGCGTCCTCGTCCGTGCCCTCGGGGTAGTCCTGGTAGCCGTACTCGATGCTCACTAGGTCCCACTCGCCTACCCCCGTCTCGTAGGCTTCGCTGAGGTCGAGTTTCCCGTCTTCCTCCTTCACCCACATGGCGGGGTAGTCCATGACGCTGGACCTGTCGTTTATGTTGCTGGCGTAGTTGTGCCCAAGCCCCAGGGTGTGCCCCACCTCGTGGACGCTGAGCTGCCTTATCCGCGCCAGCGCCATCTCGAAGGCCTCGGAGGAGTTGTCCCCGTCCTCGGTGTACTCGCCCATTAGGCCCATGGCTATCAGGAAGTCCTGCCTGATCCTCAGGCTGCCCAGGCTCACGTGGCCTTTGATGATCTCTCCTGTCCTCGGGTCGGTGACCGTCATGCCGTAGCTCCACCCCCTCGTGCTTCGGTGAACCCAGTTGATCACGTTGTACCTGACGTCCATGGGGTCGACGCCGTCTGGCAGCGTCTCCACCCTGAAGGCGTCCTTGTAGCCGATGTGCTCGAAGGCAATGTTCCACCACCCCGCTCCCTCTATGAGCGCCGACCTTATGGGCTCGGGTACACCGGGGTCCACGTAGTAGACGATGGGCTCGACGGGCTCGCTGACCTCGGCTCCCGGGTTCTTCTTCTTGAGCCTGTGTCTGCATATGTAGCGTTTCTCTATTGGCTCAGTGACCGGGGCGGCGTAGTCCATGAAGCCCACCGAGAAGTAGCTACTCCTGATGTCGAACCTGCGGGGAGCGTAGCCGTCGTCGGGGAGCTCGATGAGGCTATGATGCTGCCTCACGGTGACGTTCTCTGGTTCGGGTGCCACGCTCTTGAGCCAGTCGCCGGGTTCCTTGCCCTGGTACGTGAGTATGGCCTCTATCTCGGTGTTCTTGGGGAAGTTCCTCGTGGCCGGCAGGTATATGGCCGACCTTTTAGGGTCCAGCTCGTACTCGCCCTGCTCCCTCTCTTTGAGGCGCTGAACCACTTGCTTAGCGTCCCTGAGGAAGAAATCGGTAGCGTCGACTAGCACCCTGCCGTCTTCCTCTGCCTCCACGGTGAATCCGCCGATGACCGACTTGGCGAATGCGTCCTCGACGGCTTCCCTTTCCTTGGGATTATCGCTTATGGCCCGGTACCGGTAGTTGACCTGTGTCAGCAGGACCTTGGGTCCTATGCGCTGGAACTTGACTACCTTCGTGGAGCCCAGCTGGTTCCTGTCCAGCCCGATGTCGTTGCTGCCTATCCCGGCCTTCAGGCTGTTGACGTAAAGGAACTCAGTCTCTAGCTTGTCTATTTCGAGGAGGAGCCTGCCTTTCTCGGGGTCCCAGTGATAGGTGAAGTATCCTGGATGTTTCTCCATACCCTCTGTGAACGCCGTTATTGTCTGGGGTTCACATGTTTCTTTTTCATCCAAATCGATTCAGGTTTACATATTATATGGGGGTAAAAATTCATCGACGATCGCGGGAGGGGTGTGATCTTGCCGGGGAGAAATATGGTAGACACGCGTTCGCTGGTGGTAAGCGTGAGCAGCCACTTAAAATAGGGTGTGGGGGGCTCTAGGCTTCTGTCAGTATGTTCTCGTCGTATTCCTTCTCGAAGAACTCCTTGTGGATGAGGGACTCCCTCGCGAAACACTCCCATATGTACCCTATCTCGGAGTCCTTGTACTCCTCGCTCAGGGCCATATAGTACTCGTGGATGCGCTGCTCCTGTTTGGCGGCGAATATCAGTATCTCCTGTATCCTGGAGTTCTCGTTGATGTTCTGCTCGACCAGGTTATCCGATATCTTATAGTCCATGAACTCGACGGGCATGCTGCAGTAGCCCCCGAGCTCCTCTGATTTGCTGAGGTAATCCTCGTAGAAGCTCTTGTGCCCCTTCTTCTGTTCCACTAGATACTCAAGGAGCCTCCTGGAACCCGGGTAAACGGCCTTCAACATCTTGTCTTGGTAGAACCGTATCACCTCTTCCTCTATCTCGATGGCCTTCTCTATGGCCTGTTTAAGCGATAGCTCCATGTTTGGTACTGAGGAACAGGAGGTAAAAACTGTTATCCGTCGTTCATCATATGGTCTGCCTCCTCGTCGCCTGATCTGGTTGTTTTGAGTATTTATGCGGTCTAAGGAAGGGTGTTAGAATCAGTCTGTATAATTCAAGTTTCTGGGCAGCATCCACTGGTCGGATATAATAATAGGCGTATAAGGATACCCAGTTTCATTGGATACTGTTTAAATCGTTTAAATACGGTCGTGGATTGTCTGTATTATGAACAAATTACCAGGGCTTGAAGAGGCTTTTAAGAACGCCAAAATCGTGTGGCTTACAACCTTTGATGAAAAAGGCGACGAAGTCGATAGACAGATGACCAACTACAACGAGGACCCCTACGCCGAGATGTGGTTCCCCACCTGGACGGACACCAGAAAAGTGAGGCACCTGAAGAGACGCCCCGACGCATTGTTGACGTTCCCGGCCGAGGAAAAGGACAAGTTCTACAGGATACAGGGCACGGTGAGGCTCGCCGATGAGGAGACCATCTACGAGAAGTGGAAGTGGTGGTACCTATCGTGGGTACCGGGAGATGGCAGCAAATACGGGTTGACGGGCAGCCACGGCTGGGACAACAGGGCAATCTTGCTGTTCACCCCCAAGCTGGCCTTCAAGATGGATAAACCCGAGTAAACCCCTTTCACCGACTTTTCTTGAATCCTGGCCAGATTAAGCATGCGTGCAGGTCAATCTTTTTGTTGGCCGGTGTTCAAGTCAATTTTGACTTGAAGCGAAGCGTCTTAGTCGGGAACACGTTAACCTATACTGCTTCATTTCTGCCTGTGCTGATTCTAGCGCTTGAGAGCCCGGGAGCCCTCGCCTTCACCGACTTTTTCGGCGCGGCCACCAGCATGGCCAAGATATGTGCGCTGGGCGGTATAGGGTTATACTCTGTGAACGTGCTGCTCTCCTCCAGAAACATTTACCTTGACAGGGTCTACGGCGGGCTGGATAACGTCTACGTGATACACCACGACAAGGGCTTGATAGCATTCATACTCCTGTTGATCCACCCAACTTTCCTGGCGCTGAGACTGGCGGAGGACTCGATAATGGATGTTATACTGTTTTTGTTACCAAGCGATTCTCCGGCTGTTAACCTGGGGAAGCTGTCTCTGGTCTTGTTCTCGCTTGTTATCTTGGTAACAATTTGGGGTAGGCTGGAGTACCAGAAGCTGTTGTTGGCTCACAAGGGTCTCGGTGTCATCTTCCTGCTCGGCACTTTGCACGCCTTCAACGTGGGAAGCGACGTATCCTCTCTCGTTTACTTGAAAGCCTATGTCGGGATATTGGTTGCTTTGGCGCTCTTAGCTTACGTCAACACCACCGTGCTGGGTAACCTTGTCGCCGAGAAACACGAATACGTCGTCGAAAAGGTTGAGACCCCCTACGAGGGCCTGGTTTCCATCGAACAACGCCCTGCGGGCGACAAGATGGCTTACGAGCCCGGGCAATTCGTTTTCCCACGGTTCCACCAGGACGGGCTTGAGGAGACCCACCCCTTCAGCGTCACGTCGAAATCCTCAGACGATGAGCTCAGCCTCCTAGTAAGGCCCCTCGGCGACTTCACAGCTAGGCTAAGAGGACTCGAAGAGGGCACGAAGGTAACCATAGAAGGGCCATACGGAGGATTCAACTACCGCAAAGGCGGGAAGAAACAGATATGGATAGCCGGAGGCATAGGGATCACCCCCTTCATAGGCATGGCCAGGGCCTTCGAGGACGATCCAAGCCACCCCTCCATCGACATGTACTATAGCTACCGGAGGGAGGGAGACGAGTACCTTTGTCATTTGATGAGAGACATGCTTCTGGCATACGAGTCCTGCAGCTTTCATGAGTTCAACACGAGTAAAACAGGGAGGATAACCGTCGAGGAGGTGTCGGAGACCTCCGATCTGAAGGACGTCGACGTATACCTGTGTAGCCCTAAGGAGATGCTTGAGGACCTCCGTAGGCAGTTCACCCGATATGGAGTGAAGGCTGAGAACATACACATCGAGCGATTCAAACTGCTTGCATAGTTTAATAGAATTCGAGGAATTGATGTGCACTCATACCGGTGAATAACCTCGGGTTTCTAGGGTTTTAATCCATAGTGCCATACCAGTAACGCGAAGCCTGTAATCGTTATTATGCTGAGGAAGATTACGGCCCTCTTGACCAGGTTGTGCTCCTCTACGTATCTCAGGTGTTCCACTCCTATGAATATCGCGGCTAGGGCCGTGGCGACGCTTATGGCGTCCATTATCAGGGCCCTTCTCGCTATGTCGAAGAGTGTATAATAAACGCCCCCGAAACCTGTGATTATCGCGAGCACCTCGAACAGGGTCTTGTTCAGCACCAGCGAGGAGAGGCTTCTATGCCTGTAGCCGTCGAATGTGTCGCTCTCGAAAAGGCAGTTCGGGCAGCAGAACCGGTGGGTTTCCCCGTCTTTCTCGATTAGTATACCCTCTCCCCCGGTGAGGTTATTGCCGCAGACGATGCACGTTGACATGTTCTTTACAGAAAAACTGCGGAAAATAAAGTGTATCACTTTTCTCTACATCGATGAGTATTTTTCGAGATGGATTCAGGTATCTGTCTATAACCGTTTACAATCCATGAAAAAAGAGTGGATGGAAATACGTCTACTTCAACCTGGACGTCATTACCCCGAAGACTATCTTTGTAGCTATGTCCAGCAGCAGATAGCCTGCTTCGGCCGTCGCTGTCCCTAATACGCCTACCCCGGTAGGGGCCAGCAGGAACACGACGGGGAATAGGGTCCATCCCACCAGTACGAAAGGTTTCAAAGACCCGAACCCGGGGTTGTCCTCCCCCTGGAGCACCGTGTAGAGCAGCCCGGCGAAAGCCGCGGAGCTCAGTATGAAGAAGATCCATCTGGATGACGTGACTACGTAGCTCGAAAGGAAACCGTTGAACATGGTCAGCCAAGTAAGTAACATCATCTTCGGGTACTCTCTGTCAGAAATGTTCAGGACTTTGGCGGTGTCGTACATCAGCAGAGAACATGCTATCATGTAGAATAGCCATCTCGACCAGTAGACTACCTGTCCATCTTGGGCCATGGTTGTGGCTATGCCCAGGCTCATCAACGCGTAACTCGTCGTGGTTATGAAGCTTATGAAGAACTCTGTGCTGAAGCTGGGCTTGTTTTTTCCAGAGAAAAGGAAGTAGAGAGAGGCTAAAGCGAATATAACAGCCCCGGCTTGAAACACTAAACTTTCAGTTGACACAAAGGCTGGAGAGGACCGCGTTTAATAAACGTTTTTCGAGAAATTGTAGAGTCCCTGATTCGGTGATATAACATAGTAAACGAAATGCACGTCAAATCATCGTTTAGAGTCCGTTCTCCTGCGTTCTACGGTTAAATACTTTACCTAAATGTGGAATTTGTGGGAAAGAAGTTCCTTGGTCCTGGATACTGTGCCCTCGGGGGAGTCGCTGAAGTTCATATTCTTCCCAAAGGTGTTCGGTAACATCAGCAAGAAGCTGTTGAAACTTGCTGGCAGTCTCAGCTGGGCGGCGAGCGCCATCTCGCCTCTGGTGGGGATGCCCGCCCCGAGCAGAGAGGTGGTGGAGACCGAGACCAAGCTCATAATCAGGATGGAGAAGCTGGGGGACATACTCTCAGATAGCGGCGTGACCAGCCTTCGCCTAGTTTCCAACCCCGACCCATTCTCGATAAACGACATGAGGAGGGCGTTCATCACGTCGAACCTGTACGGAATAAACGTGGATCTGGCGATAATCAACAAGGTCTTGCCGGAGGAAATAACTGACCCGTTCTTCAGCAAATGGATGACCACGCAGACTGAGGTAATGGAGTACGCGGACACGAGTTTCTGCCCACTGCCTATCCTGACGTTGAGGCTGTTCGAGTCAGAGCTAAAGGGGCTTAGCATGCTCAAGGAAGGGTGCCATGAGCTCTTCGGCGATGAAGATCCGACTAAGATTTACTTCGTGGGCACGCCCATAGAGACTATACACCAGGAAGGCCAGCTGTTGCTGAAGGTGAAGGCGCCTTTCGTCGAGAAAGACGCGTGCGAGGTGGAGAGGATAGGCGACGAAGCCATAGTGAAGATCTGCTCGGACATAGGGGAGTCCGTGAACGTCATACCCTTACCCGCCTTGACCCATCAGATGAGCCTGACCCGCGCGAAAATCTTAGATAACGAACTAATTATCTACTTTACTGAACAAGATAGTAGGAAAGAGGTAAACCATATGGCCAACCTGTTAAACAATCTTTCGGAAGCACAGAAAAACATGGAAAAGATCTTCGTCGAAGTACTGCCAGATAGCTATCTTAAGCCGGTAAGCCACCTCAACAACGCCCAGGTTGAGGTACTCAAGGCGATAAACTCGCTTATCGAAAACAGGATCGAGGGACTGGAGTACATTGGTGAGGAGATAGAGAAGAAATCAAAGAAAAAAGTCGTCCGAAAAGAAAAAGAAGTCGAGTAAACTATAGTGCACACAATTTATCTTATATTACGGGGGCAGTAGCCGCATTTCCTCGGGGGCCCTCAGTCGGTTCCAGATCTGAGCCCAGAACATGCTGACTCTTCCCTTGACGACGTTCCCCAGAGACAGGCTGTCCTCGAGAGCCTCATCGGACCCGTAGCATGCCTCCTGTTTTCTCGCGTTCACCTCGATCATGGAAACCAGCCGTCTCGCTCTGTGATTGTAGCGCTCCAAGGCCCCCCCTTCGCCTTCCAGCGCGTCAACTATGGATAAAGCAGCCAGGCGGCCGCTGAGGGCCGCGGCGTCCATGCCGACCCCCCTGTATAGGTCGAGCAGCCCGGCGGCGTCACCGGCAAGCAGTACACGGCCCCTCCCGAGGAACACACCGCCTTGACAGTGAGTCGAGAAGCCTTCTCTCCTCGCTTCTGTCCCGTTTAGATCGAACCTCTCTTTCACCGTTTCGAGGAAAGCCTCTGCGTATTGGCTGAGCCTCTCGGTGCTGCTCGTCCCGATTACCAGCAGGTTGTCTTTGTAGTAGAGCCAGCCATACATCAGGTCGGAGAGCCCTCTCCTGTAGTAGAGGTGGAGGGTGTCCCGTCTCACCGACGACGACCCCCTGTAGTAGAGGTTCAGGGAGGCGCCCGTCACCTTGTGGCTGAAGTTGTCGGGCATGAGCCGTCTACGCGTGAACGAGCCGGGGGACAAGCCGTCGGCGCCGACTATATACTCCGCGTCGATGGGCCCAGAGTCCATGGTGACCTTTACAGAGCCGTCATTGAAGTCAAGGCCTGAAACCTCTGCTCCCCAGCGCGTATCGGCGCCCGCGTCGGCGGCCAACCCATTGAGCCAGTGATCGAAGTCCCTCCTCCAGTAGTTCAGCAAACCCATCCTGCCTTCTATACGCCTGCCGGAGGGAGTTGTTAGACACACCCTGTTCAGGGTGTTGCCGCAGAGGACGTCCCTAGGTATCTTCTCCCCGATGAGCTTCTCCATGTACCGTAGCTGTACCCCGCTGCACGCCTTGTCCCTGGGAGGTGTGGCCCTGTCTACCAGCAGGACGTCGCACCCTTTTTCGGCGAGGATCTTCGCGGCGACTGAGCCGCTTATCCCGGCGCCGATGACGACAGCATCGTACTTCAAGCCAGACGGGATGATATCTCGGGCGACCGGATAAAAACTATAACCCATCGCTACGTATTTCCTGTCGATGTCTGTCCTGGTCGTGGGCGCCGGCGTCGGGGGGCTGAGCATCGCCGCGCTCTTGGCGGATTCAGGTAAGGAGGTGTCCGTGGTCGAGAAGAACTCCGCGCCGGGTGGACGCGCGAGGTTCTACAGAGAGGCTGGATACGTCTTCGACATGGGTCCAAGCTGGTACCTCATGCCCGACATCTACGAGAAGTACTTCAAGGAACTGGGCCTGGAGATAGAGGACTGCTACCAGCTGGTCAGAATCGACCCCAGCTACCGCATATTCCTCGAAGACGGTGAAGCCATGGACGTTTCCTCAGACGTTGAAGACAACATCGAGCTCTTCGACGGTTTAGAGGACGGGGGCGGAGAAAAACTAAGGAAGTACCTTGAGAAGGCGGCGAGGGACTACAGGATAGCCGTGGACGAGCTGCTGATGAGGGACTATGATCGACTGGTGAGCCTCATAGACGGCAGGCTCATCAGGGAGGGGCTCAAGCTCCCCCTCTTCGGCAACATAGACGACTACATATCCGGCATCTTCTCAAGCGACGAGGCGAAGAGGATCCTGGAGTACAGCATAGGGTTCATCGGCGGTAGCCCCAGGAACACCCCGTCCATCTACTACATAATGAACCACGTCGACCTGAACTTGGGCGTATGGTACCCCATGGGTGGGATGGGGAAGGTGGTGGAGAAGCTCCATGAGCTATGCCTCGAACGAGGGGTCAGTTTCCATTTCGACGAAGAGGTGACCAAGATCCTCTCCGAGGGGGGGAGGGCGACGGGGGTCGAGACCACGAGGGGGGCACACCTCGCCGACACCGTCGTGGTCAACGCGGATTACCCGTACGCCGAGATGAACCTCCTCGACGGGAAAGACGTGTCCTACGACGAGGGTTACTGGGGCTCCAAGCTCTACTCCCCTTCGGCTGTGGTGATCTACATCGGGTTGTCGAGGAAGCTGGGCGGCCTAGAGCATCACAACCTGTACCTGGCGGGGGACTGGAGCCTGAGCTTCGATAAGCTCTACGACGTCGAGGACCCGGGGTGGCCGGCCAACACCTCTTACTACGTAAACGTCACGAGCAGGACGGACCCCTCGGTGGCCCCGGAGAACGGTGAGACGGTCTTCATACTCATACCGGTCTCGGACGGCTTCCAGGACACAGACGAGGCCCGTGAAAGGCTCTACCGCAGGATAGTGCGACACATCGAGGAGGTGACGGGCGAGGAGATCATCGGCCACGAGGCCGTGAAGAGGGTGTTCGGCCCGAGAGACTTCGTCGAGGACTACAACGCGTACAGGGGGACGAGCCTGGGGCTCGTGCACACCCTGACCCAGAGCGCGGTGTTCAGGCCGAGCCACAGGAGCAGGAAGCTCAGAGGCCTCTACTACACCGGGCACTACACGCACCCGGGCATAGGGCTGCCGTTGGTGTTGATGTCCAGCCAGATCCTCGCGAAACACCTGCTCAAGAAACAATGATATGGAAGGGCGTCTAGGCTCACCGTCTCCATGCGCAGGCAACGGATGCATCGTTTTTGGTAAACCATTATAGAACGCGGTTCCCCGTGACTAGCCATGGAGGAGCTGGCTACCCTAGGCGGAGGCTGTTTCTGGTGCACCGAGGCG
>CAYFYM010000106.1:0-7564 GCA_964347405.1 uncultured Candidatus Bathyarchaeia archaeon
CGTGGCCCGGGTCCGGGCGGGGCTCGGGTGCGTCGGCCTCCTCGTTGGCGGCGTCGTAGTGGAGGTTCACGTGGACCGGCCCCGGGCAGCCGCCCGTGGCCACGGTGAACGCGTTCCTCATGATCTCGGCGGCCCTGTCCGCCCTGTATATCTGGGCATTCCACTTGGTGGTGGGCTCGAAGAGAGGCATCTCGTCGAGCTCCTGGTACTGGAACCTGTAGAGGTGGGGGACGCTCGTTGAGCCCGTGAGGGCCACCACGGGGGTGCACGTCCAGTACGCCTCGGATACGCCGGCGGCGAGGTTTATGGCGCCTGGCCCGGCCTGCCCGTAGCAGACGCTGGGCCTATAGCTTATCCGCGAGTAGCCGTCGGCCATGTAGGCGGCGGCCTTCTCGCTGCGGGCGAGGACCAGGTCTATCCCGGCGTCCTCTATCTCTATGAACAGTGAGATCATTCCACCGGAGACGTGGAAGAAATGCTCAACCCCGTGGTTCCTCATGGTCTGGGCTACGGCCTTAGCTCCTATCATTCGAGCCATAATGATCTACCTAACTATGTATTGCGAAAGAAAACATTTGCAGTTATATTGGGAAAAAAATGGTAGATGCCGCTTTATGTGTGTGCGTTCTATATTTTTCTGGTTTCGCCAATCGCTGATCTCGTTGATACTTGTTTTAAATGACTTCAAATACTGGTACTTCGTGAGAATCGTTGTCCATTGAACAGAGAATTCTGGACCATATCGAGTCCGAGAGAGATGAGGTCATCTCCTTCATGCAGACGCTCATCCAGACCCAAAGTGTCACTGGGGAGGAAGCCGAGATCGGGGCCCTCATGGAGAAGGAGTGCAAAAGAGACGGCTTAGACGTTGATCTTGTGGAGCCCCAGCCCGGTAGGGTAAGCGTGGTAGACAAGCACGCCGGCATCGGCGGCGGCCCCAGGATGATGATGTACAGCCACTACGACGTGGTCCCGGCGGGGGACCCCGACACCTGGAAGCACCCGGCCTTCGGAGCCGAGATACACGGCGGCTACATCTGGGGAAGAGGCGCCCAGGACGACAAGGTCGCCACCTGCGGCCTGACCATGGCATACAGGGCCATCAAGGAGCTGGGCATCAGGCTCAAAGGCGACATAGTGTTCACCCACGTGGGCGACGAGGAGCGCGGAGGCCGATACGGCTTCCAGGAAGTGCTCAACCGGGGCTACGGCGACGGCGTCGACTACCTCTTCTACGCCCACGGGGGCGACCCCGACACCGTCGGCGTGGCGGCCAACGGCAGCAGAGGCGCCGCCATCACAGTGAAGGGCCGGAGCGCCCACACTGCACGGCTGGAGCAAGGCGTCAACGCCATCGCCCACGCCGCCGCCCTCGTGACCGAGCTTCAAAAGCTAGCCGACCAAGTGAACAGCCGAGAGTACCACCTGCCCGGCACCGACAGCGTCATGAAGAGCAGGTTCAGCGTCAACAGGATACACGGCGGCGTCGCAAACAACAACGTCCCCGACACCTGCACCATATACGTGGACAGGCGGTACACCCCCGGGGAGACCGAGGAACAGGTAGACAACGAGTACGAGGACGCCATCAAGCGAGCGAAGCAGAGAGACCCAGCCCTAGAGGTAGAGTACACAGTCAGGCAGGGCAACCTCGTGTCCGTCGCCCCAGCCGACTCACCCATAGTCAAAGGCATACAGAAGGCGGCAGAGCGGGTCATCGGGTACACGCCCACGCCTAAAGGAGGCAGCCACAGCAGCGACCACGGCTGGTTCGTCAGACGCCACCGCAAACCCTTCGCCAGCTACGGCATCGGCGGAGAAGGAGTCCACTCAGCCAACGAACGCATCAAGGTCGAAGACGTCGTAGCCACCACCAAGGTATACGCCCTAAGCATGTTAAACATCCTCGGAGCCGACCAGTAACACCACAACACCCCTAGAAACCAACACACAAGAAAACAAACCAATCCACGCCCCCAAACCCTAAACAACGAGAAAATTTTTCCACAATTACTAGTAACCTGACACAAACCCCATAAAAAATACAGACCAGAATATGAGAAACTTCATCCACTCCGTCCCATAGCACCCGGAAACCAGAGTACGTAGCCTAATCTAGGGCGACGCGGCGTATCTCGTACTCCCCGGGCCTCCGGTAGCTGAAGCCCTTGTGCTTTATCTCCAGAAGCACGTAGTCGGGGTGGTCCGCTGAGTCGAAGTAGCTCTTGGCCCACCCTATGAGCTCGTAGACCAGCTTCTTAGTTTCCCTGTCATCCACCTCCTCGGCGGCGGCCTCGCCCCGTATAAAGCCGTCACCGTCTCCCCCCTCCAGCGTCATGTAGTACTCTACGCGGGGGTTTCTCCGTATCTGAGCCAGCTTCGCCGCGTTCACGCCTCCTCTGGCGCCCGTGATCATGTAGAAGCCCTCACTGGTCTTGATGAGGGTCATGGGGCGTACACGGGGCTGCAGGCCGTCAGCCGTGGCTAGGTATACCACCTGCTGCTCCCCGTACCACGAAAGCACCTCCTCAGACATCAACTTCCTTCAAAGGAACCGTGTCGGAAGCCCCGGATAAGACATTCAATGGACGGCTCATGAAACCTCATGCCCGTTCACGGGGCTCCAACAACCGTCCCGGGTCTTCAACTCGTTCACGCTGCATCCTGACGCATCTAAGCGAAGCGTCTAAATACCTGAGCCCATGCAGATGGGCTGCAATGGCCGCGGATGGACGAGTCAGGGAAAACGTGAAGCCGGGGACGGTGGTGATGGTGGTCCTGAAGCGTGACCAGCGAACCGGTAGGCTGACCCGCGGCACCGTCAAGGACGTCCTGACCAGCTCCCGGAGCCATCCCCGGGGGATAAAGGTCCGTCTACAGGATGGTAGGGTGGGACGGGTGCAGAGGGTGCTCGCCCAGAGACGCTAGACGTACTTCTCCATGATGTGACCGGGTATCTTTATCCTGAACCTGCATGTGTCGCTGCCGTCGAAGACGCTCTGCAGCACCTCGGCCTCGGTCTCGACGCCGAAGGCCACGTCGTACCTGAGTTTGCCGTAGCCTGCGCTGCAATAGCACCACTCCACGGGGATCTCTGGCTCCCCGGTGAGCACCGCCTCCCTGGCCATGGGGCAGTGGCACATGTAGTACCGTTTCATGAGCGGGTCCTTCTCCTCAAGGTACTCCTTGGGGCTGTACGGGAACTTGGCGTTGTAGATCCACTCGCCTTCCCTTCTGCCCGACAGGACCTCCTGGTTGCCTTTGACGTGCTCCACGATCTCGGGGGTGATTATCTGCTCGTACCAGACCTTGCCCTCCCGGAGGAAGTGCTCCAGCTCGGCGACGGCCTCGTCGTGCATCTTCTTGAGCCACGCGTCGATGCTGCCCAGCTCCTCCAGCCATCTCTTGTGCTTCTCGAAGTTCTTCGGGTTGACCCTGTGGTGATTGCCTGCGAGCACCCTGAAGTAGACCTCGGGGCTCAGCTCCTTCTCCAGGGCGTCCATGAGGCTCTTGGTGGCGTCGCAGTACGCGGCGGGCATCGAGCCCAGCGGCGGGGCCTTCACCTCGCTGAACACCTTTTCCCTCGTATCTTTGCCGGCTATCTCCTCCAGCCTCTCCGAGATGGAGGGCAGGATGTTGCGGCCTCCGAGGATGGCGGCGAAGTATATCCAGACCTCCTTCATGTCGAGGATGTAGATGTACCGCCCAAGCCCGAGTAGTGTGCCCTCCGTGTTCTTCCCCTCGTCCATGAGCTTCTGGACGTAGCCCTTGAAATCCTCTACAGACGCTTTCTCGAGCTTCTTCCCCTCCGCCTCGAAGTACGCGGCGGCTTCCTTAACCGCGTCCAGGGCTGTCTTTATCTGCTCTGGGCTGCTCCCCCGTTCAACCAGATACTCTGTGAACTCTTTCTCCTTCTGCAAACCCGATCACATGATATTGATCTTCCTCTTACGTAAAAAAGCGATTAAAAACCGGTGCTCAACTTCAATGAACCATCATTAAGGCACCTAGTAATTGAGGCTAAATAGAACTTCAGAACCATTACAGGGTTAGGTTACCATGTCTAGGCACTGGACCGAGAACCTCTTCGAGAGGTTCGCCGAGGTATACGTCTCTACCCTCGAGGAACTCATCCCGGGGAGCATCGAGGACGCCAACGGCCTCGAAAATATCTTCAACGAGAACGACGTCCCCGGAGACGGGCTCGTACTCGACCTCGCTTGCGGCATCGGCAGACACAGCACCGCCCTTGCGCAGAAAGGATACCGGGTGATAGGGCTCGACATATCTGAGACCTTCCTCGATAGAGCGAGGATGCTCGCGGAGGAGAGAGGCGTCGAAGTCGAGTTCAGACGAGGAGACATGAGATCGGTCGAGGAGCATCTGCAAGACCACGCAGGGCGCTTCGACGCCGTGATAAACATGTTCACGTCCCTCAGCTACTACGACCGGGAGACAGACTTGGACATAATCAGGCAGCTTCACGCCCTCACGAAGCCAGGTGGGACACTGGTCATCGACATCGCCAACCGTGACTGGATCATTAAAAACTTCGAGGCGAAGGACATCCAATACCACGAGGACGGCAGAGTTCAGATCATTGAGCGCCGTTTCGACCTGGAGGACTCCCGAGTTCACAACACGTGGAGATTCTACGTCAAGCAGGGGGAAGACCTGAAACACCAGGAGACGTTCCATGTGGACCACATCCTCTACAGCCTCCACGAGCTGAAGCAGCTCATCCAGAAGGCTGGATGGACATACAAGACGAGTTACGGCGAGTTCGACCTGTCCCCCTTCGAGATGTACTCACGCCGCATGATCCTCGTCTCCCAGAAACAATAAACGATATATCGACAACGCAAGACTTCCTCGTAGACCAACATGATCTACGATGAGCTGCTTGTAGAGGCGCGTAGAGACGTGGAAGCCGCCGTAGGGGTATGGCGGCGGCTGATCCGGGAGAGGCTGAGCGACAGGATCGATTACGCGATACTCAAGGGCTCGGGGATCAAAGAATGGGAGTCACCGGTGGATTATGTGCCGATGATCAGCGACCTCGACATCCACCTGGGCGCAAAGGACCGTGTGCCTCTGCTCCCGGAGACCCGTGGAGGCTTCATCTACTCGCTGGAGACCACCCGGCTCTACGAGGAGAGGTTCATTGAGACGAGGCCGGATCACCTGCACATCCCCCGCCCCCAGGTCGTGATCATGGAGGAGAGCCGCGGAGACTGGCTGCCCGAGAAGCCCGAGGAGATTAAGCTGCTCTTCGGCGAGGTGCCGCTGAAGCCGGAGGAGCCGGTGGAGCACCTCAGGGCGCGGGACCTGAACGAGCTTACTGGCTTGGGTCCGCTTCTGGCTCGGCTGCCTGTACAGGTCATCGACCGCATCGATCTAGAGTACTACCGTGTGCTAAGGATGCTCTGCTACGTGGTCTCGCCGACGCCGGTCCGGGTACTCAGCCAGTATGCTGAACCTAAGCACGTGTGGACGCTGAACCGGACCAACGTGCTGCAGCTGCTGGAGCGCAACGGCTTCCAAGATATCGCTGAGCCGTACCGCGAGTACTACTTAACCGGTTGGAAGGCTTTCACGGAGGGCTTCAGAGACAACGAGACCATGAGGCGGCTCATCACCCACGCTTATGATGTGCTCTACGCGTCCTATGGCGCAGTTAGGGAGAAGGTTGAGCAGAGATGAAGTACACTCATACGAACCTGGTGGCCCGGGACTGGAGGCGGCTGGCGGACTTCTACGTCAAGGTCTTCGGCTGCACACCTGTGCCGCCCGAGAGGGACCTATCCGGTGAATGGCTAGACGAGGCCACATCCTTACACGGGGCTCACATCAGGGGCGTCCACCTCAGGCTCCCAGGCCACGGGGACGCCGGACCCACCTTGGAGGTGTTCCAGTACGACGAGGAGACGGAATCCGAGGCCCCGGCGCCTAACAGGCCCGGCTACGGGCACATCGCCTTCGCCGTCGAAGACGTGGAGGCCGTAAAGGAAGCCGTCCTCGCGTTGGGAGGAGGGATGGTGGGCGACGTGGTTACAGTAGAACTACCCGGTGTGGGCAGGCTCAAGTTCGTGTACATGCGCGACCCCGAGGGCAACGTGATCGAGATCCAGAGGCTAGTCTCTACACCTTCCGCTTGAGGATGGCTATCTGGCCGGCGTGGTACAGGTTGTGGTGCACCGCGCCGTGGAGCATCTGCCTGAAGTTGTAGTCCTTCCCCGGCACCTTCTTCTCCAGGTCCTCGTTGCTCCAGCCGGCAAGCTCGTCAAGCACCATGTTGACCGCCGCCTCCAGCCGCCTCAGCGACTGGCTCCAATGCTCGTCGGTGCTCCCCATGCGGGGCCAATTCACGTCAGTGGCCGGCTCGGGCATGGCCTTGTCCTTCAACGCGCCTAGGATGGCTTCAAGCCAGAAGGTTGTGTGGTCCACAAGCTCCCAGATGGTGTGCCTCTCCCCAAGCGGGCGCGCCGCCGCCTGCTCAAGGTCTACGCCCTCCAGGGTCTTCATGAGGCTTGGTCCGTGCCACGAGTCGCCCTTGAAGGTGGTCTCTATCTGGTCCCTAAGGAACTTTACTTCGTTCATCAAGCTGAGAGAGAAACCCCGGTATATAACCCCTTAGCTGCCGGGGCTCGCATGGGACATGGTTTCGTTTCTGAGGCAGATAGTTCACGGAGTGTCAGGGCCTAACAAGGGCGTACTTCTAGGTTTATACCATGTTTATATCGTCATGGACGCAATACTCAGTGATTAATCGGAGCCGCGGCGGAGTAGAGAGGTTGACCCGTATGGGGAGCTATAAGGAGGGTGCTGAAAGGTTCTATGACCTGTTCGGCGAGAAGGACGACGTCGATTTCTACGTCGAGCAGGCTAAGGGGTGCAAAGGAAAGGCTCTTGAACTCGGCGTCGGCACCGCCCGCTTAGCGATACACCTCGCTCGCGCCGGCGTGGATACGTGGGGCATAGACACCAGCAGGCACATGCTCAACGCCGCGGAAGAGAACATAGCGGAAGAGGAGACTGAGACCCGGGGCCGGCTCCACATGGTGCAGGGTAACGCCGTGGACTTCAAGCTCCCGGAAAGGTTCGGCATGATATACTTCCCCAGCTGCAGCTTCGACCACATTCTCGACCCTGCTGACCAGAGGGCGGCGCTGCTCAACGTCAAGGAACACCTGGCGCCGGGTGGCCGCTACGTTTTCGACCTTTACATCGTCGAGGAGCTGAAGGCGGACAGGGGCTGGTTCGTCCAGAGAAAAGAGTTCGAAGACGGTTCCAAGGTGATACGTTCAGGGTACCACGTCACGAGGCCCGAGCAGAGGCTCATGTCGCTGGACATGTGGTACGACCACGTGGTGGACGGCCGGGTGGTCGATAGGTACTACGAGGGAAGCGATGTCTACGTCCACGAAGTCGAAGAAGTTAGAAGGCTACTGGACGAGACGGGTTTCGAGGTAGTCGAGGAGTACGGCGACCACCACGGCAAATCCTACGATGAGGGGGACGACATGATAGTCTTCGTCACACGCCCAAAGAAGTGACCGGGGGC
>CAYFYM010000107.1:0-8739 GCA_964347405.1 uncultured Candidatus Bathyarchaeia archaeon
GGTGAGCGGCACGCTCAGCTCGCTCGGTTGCTCGCTCACGTCGCTCGCTCCGCTCGGTCCGCTCTGCTCAGCACGCCCTGGGGATAGGGTACCCTTCCCATCAGGCGTCTTCGGAGCGTAAACACGCTCAGCGATCGGCTGTGAGCGCTGCACCTACCTAGGTATCGCGTCGTCTTCGAAGCCTACTTCGCGTAACCGATCGTAGACGTCAGGGTTGCGCATCAGCTGACCGATGAGCGATGCGGCGTGCATCGTCCCACCGAGCCTTCCACTCAGACTGTCATGTATACTACTCTCTCCAGTCTCGAATATGCCTACAAATTTTTTACATGATGGGTGTGCTGTTCTCTTTGTCTATTGGGTTTAGTGGTTCTCCAGGCTATACAGCTTCATCCAAACATCCATCTTCACTAGGAACTCCTCGGCCGTCAACACAGTTTTCTCGAGGATGATTACTCTTCTTAAGATTGAACTCGTCGGTAGATTAACGCAAACCCACTTTTTCAATGACTCTATGTTGACGTTTCTAAATCGCTTGCCACACTTATTGTAGCTCAAGTGGGTTCCTCGTAACGCCGGCGAAATAGGGTCCGTTTTTAAGGTTTACGCTTGGTCTTGGAAAGGAAATGAAGACGTCACCGATGTCAAACACCCTACCTGTCACGATGATCTTAGCTGGAATATTTCCATGTATGCTATCGTTCTGTCGAGCCTAAGATGAGCCTCAGACAAAAAGATACGATGAATTGTATATAGGGAAAAGTTACTTAGGTCTGCATATCTTACATGGCTGCCAGAACAGGTCAAGCTTCCCAGCTTTGTAGAAATGCTGTGCTTCCTCTGGTGACTCGAACCTGAACCATCCTCCGCTGCTGTTCGTGTCGTTGATGGGTTTGGATTGCTGGTCGTAGGGTTTACAGTAGATGCATGTCTCCTTGTGCAGCTTGGCTATTCTGGTAGCTGAATCTACGTTCAGCCAATAACCCATGGTGTCTCTCAGTATGCATAAGTAAAAAGGATGTCGAGAGAAACTCCATAAAGAATTAGTTTGTACCGCACGCACCATTTAGTAAATGCGTGAAATGCGGGCACGCATAGTGATTTTATTTGTTCAACGCCTCCTAAAACTAAGAGATACATTACTTTAAGTATAAAAGTTATAACTATGGCATGGTAATATTATCAATAAAAAATGAAGAAAAATAATTTATACATCGTATCCGCCTCAACCCTAGCCAAAATCCAAAATAGTGGAGCCAACGCCTGCCCAAAATGCCGTAAAAACATTCAATTACGAGACGAAGTCGTCTCAAAAATATCTGGTTGTAACCAGAACCGGCATGCTAAAATATACCATAAAAAATGTGCGGAAGAGTTAAACATCATATGAAAAAAGATGAAAAAGCATTTTTGAAGAGATTAAAAGAATTAGATGATCTATCACGGAAACAACCTTCTAAACCAAAAGATAATATTAGAAATTGGATGAAAACGTACTGCCCTAAATGTAACAAGAAAATAGAGTATATACCTGTCAAGAATTGGAAAGGTGATTTGAAATGCCCATATTGTGGATATAAATTTATACAAATATTGTTAAAAGATTTTTGAAGTAAATAAAGTTAACTACTTGGAATATAATTATTAATATGAATAAAAATGCCAAAAGAAAAAGATAGAAAAATATGGGATGGAGAAAAGTTAGTTGAACTTGAAGACTTCGTGAAAATATTTTTGGATTAAAGTTTTAGGTGGACTGGGGGGGATTTGAACCCCCGACCTCCTGGTTGCAAACCAGGCATTCATACCCCTGAACTACCAGCCCTCAACCACCAACTACCTCTGCTTCATTTTAATTTATTGGAACGCTTCTTAAGCAGCAACGACGGGAGAATAGCCATGCACCCCGTGAAGGCAGTGGTCTTCGACCTGGACGGGACGCTCATGGACAGCAAGATCGACTACGAGAGGATGAGCAACAGGATCAAGGAGCTCCTGGTCTCCACGGGTCTCCCCGAGCCCCTGGAGGACCGGCGAAAGGTCTACAGGGTGATCAGGGGCGGAGCCGCGTCCCTCCGGGAGTACGGACTGCCCGAGGCGAGCCTGCAGGCGGCCATGGCCGAGATGGAGGCTATAATGAACGGCATCGAGCTTGAGGGACTCGACGCGATCACTTTGAAGCCCCACGCCAGGGAGGCCGTCGAGGCGCTCCACGGGGAAGGCCTCCGCCTCGGGGTAGCCACGAGGAGCCACCGGGAATACACAATACGAAGCCTGGAGAAGCACGACCTCCTCCGCTTCTTCCACAGCGTCGTCGCTCGGGACGACGTCCCATACCCCAAGCCCGACCCCAGACACCTCCTTTACGCCATAGAGCTCCTCGGCGTGGAGCCGGGGGAAACGTTGTTCGTGGGGGACACCACAACGGATCTCCACACAGCGGAAGCGGCCGGCGTCGAGTTCGTGGGCTACTGGAGGGACGACGCGTGGGTCAGGCGGCTCATGGAGGAGGGGTGCAGCAGAATAATCAAGGATCTAAGGGAGCTACCATGGCTGGTGAAGGAAAGACGCTAGAGGCTAACTATCTTCTCTAGGGCCGTGGGGAACTCGCCGATGCTTTGGACGGCGGCCGTCGCTTCCCCGTAGTGGATCTGCTGGCTGTCGTACACGTCGACTAGGACGCTTTTCATGCCCACGTTGTTGGCGCCCACGACGTCGGCCTCGTACAGGTCCCCCACCATCACGCAGCTCTCCGGCCTGGACCCCGTCTCCCGTAGGGCCTGCTCGAAGATGACCCTGGACGGCTTCCTGTAACCCACCTCGGCCGAGACCACGAGCGCATCGAAGGTCTCCCTGTACCCCAGCTTGTTGAACACCGTCTGGCACGTGGGGCCGTCCATGTAGTTGGTGATTACGCCCAGCTTGTACCTGCCCCTGAGGGATTCCAGCACATCGGGGGTCTCGGGGTAGAACTCGGTCTGCTTGGGCCACTCTTCGAGGTAAGCCCTCCAAGCCCCCCTCGCCAGCGCCCCTGCGTCCTCCACCCCGAGCCCGGTGAAGGTGTCCTCGATACGTCCCAGGTCGTTGAGCTCACTGTAGCCGTCCTCGTCGGCCTCCATCCGATGCCTCCTCGCGATATGCCTGTAGGCCTCGGCGAAACGCGTGCAGGGCACCTCGCGCCTCGGCTGACCAGGTAGCTGTGGAACTTCTCGGTGCTGCTGCCGCGCCTCATGAGGTCGGGCGCCTGTACCAGGGTGTTCCAGTTGTCGAAGTAGACGGTGTCTATCATCTCGCCTGTCTCGACGCGACGCGGGGCCCCAGAAGCACCCAGAGCCAGTCCACGAACTCCCTGAGGTTCTTGGTCTGTATGTACACCTCGCCCGGTCCCTCGATGTGGGTGACGAAGCCCTCTCCGCTGAGGATGGTCTCCTTCCAGTTGCCGAACTTGCGTACCTCGTACTCGCAGGTGTCGCTGAACGCCACCAGGTGGAAGTTGTCCACTATCAGCTGCTCCCCGGGCGCCAGCTCGTGCCTGTCTATGGCGCCGAAGGTGTTGATGAACAGGTCGCCGTCGCCGCTGGTCTTCACCATGAAGAGGCCCTGCCCGAAGAGGCCGCGGCTGAACCCCTCCCAGCGGACGTCGAGGTCTATGTCCTGCGTGGATGCCAGGTAAGCCGACTTCTGGATTATCCAGCCCTTGCCGGGTTTCACCTCAAGCTTGGTTATGTCACCTATGGGCGCCGCGACGAGGGCTAGCTTCCCTTTTCCGCCCATCGCGGTGAAGTCTGTGACGAAGAGGCTCTGGCCACCCAGGATGCTGGTCTTGAGGGTGCCGAATATGCTCTGCTCCCTCCTCCTGGTCTGGACGTCGATGTTGGGGGTCATGTAGGTGAGGGCTCCCGCCTCCCCTGTGACCCTCTCGTTGGCTTCGAGCTCAACCTCCAGCAGGCTGTAGGATGGCTGGTACTTTATCTCGTATCTCATCTCGGTACAGTTCCACTGTGTACATACTAGGATTTAAACTGTATAACGCGGCGCACGAGCCGTCACTCCCCGGCGCGGGATAGGCTGTACGCGTCGACGACGGCGAACAACGCGAAAACCAACCCAATAAACATGACCCGGTCGTAGTCGAGGTAGATGCTGGCTACGCCGCCGACTACGATCGTCGCCGCCCTAATGGCGGGCCCCGCTGAGCCGGACCCCACCACCCCGGATCCCGTCGCCTACCTCAACGCATGGATCACTTGGGCCAAGACCAGGGTCCTCGCCCGGCGGAGGCTCCGCCGTCCATCCTGACACCCCAGAACCCAATTCTCAGGCGCCTGTAAAACAAATAATAAAAACCCGGAGAAACACCCCGACTCTCCGATCCCACATACCCCACACACCAGCCCAGCCACGCCGCCGAGGCCACAACCCAAAACCAATGAAACAGAGACAAGAAACGGCGAGAGGAGAGAAACGGGGGTCGGATAGCAACTAGGTAAACTATATTAACAAAATAAAACTTATTTAATTAAACATGTTTTTAAACTGGAAAGTAAAAATTAGTTGATCTGGCTTGAATTTACGTCTCGATACAAGCAAGAAGAAGCTAGAGATGTTCTTCAAGACATGGCAGGTGGAGGCTCTACGCTACCTCTGGAGTATAATGACGAAAGGCGCTAAAAGTAAAACGGTCTGGGAGAACGTCAACGACTGCCTCCAGGACACCATAAGCAGGGCCAGCATAATCAACTTCCTCAATGCCATGGTCGACGAAAGCCTGATCCTCTACACCGAGGTCACCGGAAAAGGCGGACACTATAGAGTATACCGTATAAAGTACACCGAGCCAGAGTTCAAACACCACCTCGCAGGTTTAATGATCTCAAAGCTACTCATAGAATTTCCAGAAGAGACGAGAAAAGTACTCAGTAACCTAACTATCTGATTGCTGTCTCATATGGCAACCATTTGATAGCTACATTAAAAGTAAATGGTAATTAAAAAACCTAACAATTTTATAATAAAATTTTTAAATAAATATTAATTATGTGGATTTTAAATCATTCAAATATGAACGAAGATAAGGGTTATGCCATAAGGATCTGGAATAAAGCAATAAAGAACCAGCTCTACGACACAGGAAGGTACTACAGCAGGATAGACAGGCCGTGGGTAAGAGGCAGCAAGATACTCTTCGTCAAGAGAATATGGATGTTCGGAGAATGTATCATAGGCTATGGCGTAGTGGAGAAAGTAATAGAAGACTGGCTGATAGAAGACAAGAGGGAAGAGCTGTACCTGAAAAGAAACAGGTATAAAGTGTGCTTGGTTTTGAGGCCGTTGATAAGGTTCCCCAGACCATTCCCTATAAAGGGCACAGTTCTTGAAGATGAGCCAAGAAAGCACGCAGTAACATTGAACGGATACGAGGTTGATGAGATTTTAGAGGAAGCCGAAGAATATCAGGAAACGCGCGTTGGATTAGAGAGTGTAGTCATAGGTTAACCCTCTTCATGGTACTGCTTCATGTATATGATGTAGAGATCAGCAGGCAAGACGCCTCTGGTTCTTGATATATCGACGTATTTATACATCGTGTCCTCGTCTAGGTCCACGCTTTCGTTTACGTCAGACATTTTACTTCCTCAAAACCGCATTAATCAGTAACTGTGCACTATTTTTAAGTTAATATCTAGAATTTTTAAGATAGAAACTTACTAAAAAAAAGGAAATTCGCTGTCACTGTGTGTGATTAAAGGCTGTTACACAGTTATACAATGAAAATTACAGCATACAAACTTTAATTAAAAGTTTTTAGTTACAGTTAAATAGGATAATGTGATAATAAACCTGACTATCATACAGTGTTGACACAAAAAAAAGGGGGACTGTGTCTGTATCTGTTTAAAAACAGGACTGTATTCGATATTGTTGAAGACATATTACATGCTACATCAAGACCCAGAGCCGTATCAAAATCATTGATCCAGAGAGCCAGCGGGGTGAGGTGGGATATTATGGAGGATCATCTCAATTCACTGGTTGAACGTGGCTTGATACATAAAATTGATGTAGATGGTAGAAGTTTTTATCGGATCACCGATCTCGGTATTGTATATATTAAGTCATATAATGAACTTAAAGATATTTTAGATTATCAAATCGAAAAACAATTTGGTATAAAATATCTGAAATATTTATAATAAAACAATATATATTTTGTTCATTAAGTTAACCTGACCGTCACCAATATGATCCAAATCGACATTCAGAAAATATAATTTTAAAATTCCTATAAATGTATAAATAGTGTCGCTGTCGCACACATCTGTGCAGTATGTCGGGGATGAGTGGTACAATGCCTGAGGGGTAATGCATCAAACAAACCCCATCCCCACGGGATTTTATGTTTATAGATAGTTAAAAGTTATATCGTTTGGATTTCTTTTTTTTCCCTTTTCTTAATGAAATTAATAAGCCGAAGAATAGTATCAAAAGGCGTTTAGTATCCTACTTTTTTTCTGAGCTACTTTATCTCGTATCTCATCTCGGTACAGTTCCACTGTGTACATACTAGGATTTAAACTGCGTAACACGGCATCCGCGCCGTCAATCAGCGCGGGATAGGCTGTACGCGTCGTACGCCGCGAACAACGCGAAAACCAACCCAATTAACATGACCCGGTCGTAGTCGAGGTAGACGCTGGCTACGCCGCCGACTACGATCGTAGCCGCCAGTATGGCGAGCCCCCTTCTCCACCTGCCCAGGTAAACGTGGCCGAGTCCGGTGACGAGCAGCGACAGCAGCACGGCGACCCACAGCTTCTTGAAGGGCCTCCTGCGCACCCCCTCGAGGAGTGGCTGCGGCTCCCCGCAGGCGGGGCAGTACGCCTCGTCGTAGGGTATCATGGTCCCGCAGTGGGGACAGAACTTGGTGCGCTCCTCTGACATACGGCTACAGGATATCCGAGTCGTCCCTATTGAAATAGTATATTACCTCTCGGACAATCCTGTAGAGGAAGTAGACGCTTGGTATTAAGGCGACCAGATAAGCAAATACCTGAACTGTGCTGATGGACTCGCTCATCTCTTTCACACCCTCATATCCTCTGCCGTTTTAAAACGTTATGATTGGGCATCGCAGCGTGATCAACCTATCCACACGCCGCCTCGCTGCGCTGTGGGTCCACACGAACGACGTGGGGCGTACGTCAGTCGTCGTCCTGGAGGTCCGTCCTGTACGCCGCGTAGACAGGGTAGTGGTCGGAGACTTCCACCGTCAGCTCCTCGTCTACGCCGTAGGCTGCGTCGAAGTAGAAAACCGTGCACGAGCCCATCACGTACTCCCCGTGGTAGGTGCCGTTCAATAGAACTATGCGGTCGTACGTCCAGTCCGTCTTGGTCATGGTGTCGTAGCCGTTCTCGACCACCCAGCGGTAGCCCCCGCCATTGAAGGGGCTTGGCCCGTCTTCGTCGAAGTACCCTCCGTCGGCGTTGAAGTCCCCCATGACGATCACGTCGCCCTCGCCGGGGTTTGAGGCGAGTACGCCGGCGACGACGACGGTGAGGTTGCCGATCTCGTGCTCGGCGTCGTCGGGCTTCGTGTGGATGCCCACGAGGGTGAAGTCGAAGCCGCCCGACCTGAAAGAAGCCACGTAGGGCTCCCGTTCGAAGACGTCGCCGGTGTCGTTGTACACGTACGCCGAGCCCTCGAGGTACTCCACGGTCTCGGTGTCCCAGTAGTATGCGTAAGACTCCTTGCTCGTGGATCTGCCCAGCCTCACGCTCTCGACGTAGGCGTAGCTCTCGCCCCCGCCGTTGATATGGTCGAGGTACGCGGGGGCGGTCTCGCCGCTACTGTCCCGTATCTCCTGCACCAGCATCACGTCGAACTCCCTGGCCACGTCGGCCAGGACCTCCATGACTTCGGGCTTGCTACGCTTGGCTCGGCCGAAGACCTGGATGTTGAACGCTGCCACCTTGATGGTCGCCGCCTCCGGGGCCGGCCCGGGCTCGCTGCCCCCGTTCCCCTGGTCGAGGAGCGGGTCCAGGATGCCCTGTTGAATCGAGATAAACGCGGCGGCGAGCACGACGGCGACCACCACGGCCAGCGGTCTGCCTTTCCTGGTCAACTATTTTTTCTCCATCTGGTCCAGCTCCAGCTTCCTGAAGATGCTCCTCAGCTGCCTCCTCATGCTGGTCCTGTCCGTGCTCAGCCCCACGCTGTCCGCGAAGTCCTGCGTCGTCCGGACCATCTTGGTGCGGCCGTGCTTCTTCCTTGTGATTAGCCCCATCTCCTCGAGCTGCTTGAGGTGGCTGTACGCGTGGCTGCCCCGGGCCTGCGCCACCTCCTTCTGCTCCACCGGCTGATAGTAGGCGATGTAGGAGAGCGTCCTCAGCGGCCCCGCCGTGAGGAGGGGCTTCATGCTGTACTTGCTGGCGGGCTTCGTGTAGTCTGACTTGAGCTGGAGGACCACCTTCTCCCTGGGCAGCCGCTTAATCTCCAGGGCCGTGGGCTCGGCGCCGTATATCTCCCCCAGCTTGTCCACCAGCCTCGAGGCCTCCAGCTCGTCCTCGAGCTTGAGCAGGGCCACTATGTTGGTGAGGCTGAGGGGTCTCCCCGCAGCGTACAGCAGCGCCTCTAGCTCCGCCAGCTTGGTGTCTTGGGCTACCAAGGTCTATCCCCCAAACATATGGATTGGCAAGATTCTTAAAAGCTTAGATAAGCCGGAGCGGCGATGTCCGTGC
>CAYFYM010000108.1:0-2750 GCA_964347405.1 uncultured Candidatus Bathyarchaeia archaeon
CACGCGGGGGAAACACATAAACCGGTTCCCCATCTCTTTCAAACAAAGGAGATAGGTAAGTGACACGCGCGTTATTCGTGGGCAGGTTCCAGCCGTTCCACTACGGTCACCTCCACGCGATAGAGAAGATACTGGGTGAATGCGACGAGCTGGTGCTGGTGGTGGGCAGCGCCCAGATGAGCCACGAGCACGACAACCCCTTCACCGCTGGGGAGCGCATCGAGATGATCCGCGCCGCCCTCGACGCCGCGGACATACCGGCTGAAAGCTACATGATAATACCCATACCCGACGCCCCCGCCCACAGGGTCTGGGTCAGCGCCGTTGAGAGCCAGACGCCGCGCTTCGACCTCGTGTACAGCAACCAGCCCCTGACCAGGCGGCTGCTCATAGAGGCGGGGTACGAGGTGAAGCGCATACCCATGTATCACCGAGGCAAGTACGAGGCCACCGAGATAAGGCGGAGGATGCTTGACGAGGAGGACTGGAGCGACCTGGTGCCCCCTGAGGTATACAAGATAGTCGAGGACATAGACGGCGAGAACAGGGTAAGGGACCTCGCCAAGACCGACTCGGCGAACTCCGGGAGGCGCTAGGGTGCCGGAGTACATCAGGCTGAGCCACGGGCTGCGGGAAAGGTTCCCCGGGCTGGCAGCCCAGATCGTCAGGTTCACAGGCGTCACCGTGGCCAGGGAGAGCCCGGAGCTGGAGCAGTACAAGAAGGAGGTCGCCGAGAGGGTGCGTGAGCGGTGGGACGTCGAGGAGCTGAGGGAGCACCCAACGTTCAGGGCTTACAGGGACTTCTTCTGGAAGATGGACATAGACCCCACCAAGACCAGACCCGCCGCCGAGGCCCTCATAAGGCGTGTGCTCAGAGGCAACCCCATCCCAAGGATAAACACGTGGGTGGACGCCTACAACCTCGTCTCCATGGAGTCGGCGATCCCCGTCGCCAGCTTCGACACGGGCCTCCTCGAGGGCCCGCTGCTCATGAGGATGGCGGAGGAGGGGGAGGAGTTCCTCGGGATAGGCATGAAGAAGCCCGTCGTGTTGGGCGGGGGGGAGGCGGTGATAGAGGACGGGGCACGCCTCGCCGCCATATACCCGTACAGGGACGCCGACTACAGCAAGGTCACCATGAAGACGAGCGGCGTCCTCATGCTCATGTGCGGCGCACCCGGGATAACCCTAGAGGATCTGGAGGAGAGCGCCACACTGGCCAGAAGAGTCCTACCCCGTTTCTGCGGGGGAACCGCCTCAAAGTAACGGCCATGATAACCGTAGACGGCTCCATGATGGAGGGAGGTGGACAGCTGCTCCGCATGGCCACCGCCTACAGCGCCATCCTGGGAGAGCCCTTCACCATCCACAGCGTGAGGGCGGGGCGGAGCCGGCCCGGCCTCAGACCCCAGCACCTGACGACCCTGAGAGCGGCGGCAGAGCTGACGGGGGCCGAGGTATCCGGCGCAGAGCTCGGCTCCACGGAGATCACGTACAAGCCGAGCAGCATCAAGGGAGGCATGTACCGCTTCGACATAGGGACCGCCGGCAGCGTGACCATTCTTCTACAGTGCCTGGCCCCCATCGCTGCATACGCGGACAGACAGGTGGAGATACACGTCACCGGGGGGACCGCGGTCAAATGGTCGCCGCCCACGCCGTTCCTAGAGAACGTGGTCTGGCGTGCCTTCGAGACCATGGGGCTCAGCTGCAGCCTGGAGGTGAGGCGCCATGGGTTCTACCCCAAGGGAGGAGGAGAAACTTGGGCGCACGTGGAACCCATTGAGACCTTGAAGCCCTTCACGCCCATACACGAGCCCATCGGCATGATCCACGGAGTATCCCTCTGCGGGCGTCTGCCCAGACACGTCGCCGAGCGGCAGGCGGCGTCAGCCGCCGAGACCCTGGAAACTTCAGGCTTCAAGCCAAACATCTCCGTCGCCAGCCTAGAGGGAGCCGAGGCGCCCTTCTCTCCGGGTAGCCTCATCTGCCTCTGGGCGGACCACATGTTTCTCGGCTCCGACTCCCTCGGGGAGCGGGGTAAGCCGGCGGAGAAGGTGGGGCGTGAAGCCGCAGAGAGCCTCGTGGAGCAGATAAGGACGGGGGCCACGGTGGACCTCTACACCTCGGACCACGTGATACTCCCCTGCTCCCTCGCCGAGGGAGAGTCAAGGTTCTCCACGAGCAGGCTAACGCTTCACACGCTCACCGCCGTGGAGCTGGCCAAGAAGTTCACGGACGCCGAGTTCAACATCCAAGGGGGCGAAGGCCAGCCGGCGACGATAACCTGCTTGGGGGCGGGGCACAGACGCGGCTAGATGTGCTTATCCATGACCCTTACACAGTTGATGTGACCGGGTGGACATGATCACACTCCGCTACGATAAGGGCAGGGTCAGAGTGGAAGGCGGCCAGATATACCTGGGCGCCGTGGAGCCCTCCGACGAGTACCCCGGCTACATGTACCCCCGGATCATAAGGCACCTAGAGTCGTCAGGGACCATGTACCGGGACGACGCCATGAACGCCCCTTCGCCGCCGCCCATGAGAGCCGACGTATACCTGAGGGACTACCAGACCGAGGCCCTCTCCAGGTGGAGCAAGAACGAGCACAGGGGTGTCGTCGTCCTCCCGACGGGCGCCGGCAAGACGTTCATCGCCGTGAAGGCCATCGAGGCCCTTCAGGCGCCGACGCTGGTCACGGTGCCCACTGTCGTCCTCGTGGAGCAGTGGCGCGAGGTGCTCGAGGA
>CAYFYM010000109.1:0-13169 GCA_964347405.1 uncultured Candidatus Bathyarchaeia archaeon
GTTTACGGCATGAATGCCATGGAAACGGGCACCATCGTTCCATTTGCTGCAACTGTATTGCGTCCCCCGGCCCCACCACGGGATGAGGCCCTGCATCTCCAGCCAGTACATGAACAACATAATGAACATGAAGCCCACCAAGAAGACGACGCCCTCAATAACTTCAGCCGGGTTTGAGAAGTCTCTCCCGGAGAAGGCCCCTGCTGAAAGGATGACAACACCGGTGATGTAGCATACGGCGGCTCTCCTGTTCAACCCATTTATGAAGAAAGGTTAGTTTCTATTTAAGGTACTTGTCGAACCACCTGAGGATGTGTTTGAACCGCTCCTCCCTGTGCTTTGGCTTCCCGCTCCTGCTCAGCTCGTGGCTCTCCCCCGGGAACCTGACGAGCTCCGTGTCGACGCCCAGCTCCTTGAGGGCGACGAAGAACTCCTCGGCCTGCTGTATGGTGCACCGCAGGTCGTTCTCGCTGTGTATGAGCAGGGTCGGCGTCTCAACGTTCTCGGCGTACCTGATGGGGCTCTGGCCCAGGAGCTTGTCCTCGTCGCGCCACGGGTACCCCACGTTGCCGGACTCGCCGTGTTTGTAGCCGAAGTCGCTGTAGCCGTGGTGGCTGTGCCTGTTGCATGTGCTGCGGCAGGCCACAGCCGCTTTGAACAAGTCGGTCTGTGTTATGGTCCAGTTGGTGAGGTACCCGCCGTAGCTGCCTCCGGTGACGCCGATCCTCTCCCCGTCGATATAGCTGAACCTTTCGACGGCGTCCTTGGTGAAGTCCGTGACGTCCCTGTAGTCGACGGTGCCGTGACGCCCGTTCAGGGATGCGCCGTACTCCTCGCCGTAACCGCCGCTGCCCCGGGGGTTGGTGTAGATGACGCAGTAACCAGCCGACGTGAGGAGCTGAAACTCCTGGTAGATGCCGTCGCCGTAGATGCCGAGGGGGCCTCCGTGGATCTCCAGTATGGTCGGGTACTTCTCATCGTCCTTGTATCCGACAGGCTTCATTACCCAGCCGTCTATCTCCATGCCCTCCACGTTGACCCAGGTATAGTGCTCTGGCTCGACGACGCTGAGGCGTTTGAGGAGCCGGTCGTTGAACCCGGTGGCTCTCCTCTCCCCGTCCGCGTCGCTGACCCATATCTCGCACGGGTGTGTCGCCTTCATGGCGTTGTAGACGAGGACCGACTCGTCGCTTGAGAGGCTGAAGCCGTCTACGGACCGCCCCGAGGTGAGCCGGGTGACGTCTCCGGTCTTCTTGTCTACCTTGTAGACGTTGGCTGTGGGCACCTCGCCGGTGAGGAAGTAGATGGACTCGCCGTCCCTCGACCAAACCGGCCCAGGGCTCGGCGTCGGGAAACGGAGGTCGCTGCCGATCCCCCTGCCGATGCTCCTGTCGAAGCCGGCTGTTATGTTCCGGGGGGTTCCCCCCGCCGAGGGTATTACCCAGACGTCGTTGTTCGTTGCTCCGCGGGCGTGGAAGTCGTTGCCGATGTACGCGATCTCTGAGCCGTCCGGGCTCCAAGAGAGTTCGTTTACGCTGTGTCCTGCCTCGGTGATCCTCTTCATCTCCCCGCCCTTGGACGGCATAAGGTAGATGTGCCTCACGTGTGTCGTGTCGGCGTCCTCCTCCATGTTGGCTACCACCGCGATCTGTTTACCGTCCGGGCTCCACGCCGCCGCGTCCACGTCCATCTCGCCTTCGGTGAGCTGTTTCGGCTTCTTGCCCTGCCTCACTGTATGGAGGTGCACCCGTTTCCCGGCGAACATGCCCACCCCGTTGAGCTTGTACCATATTCGCTTCACGACCACCACGTCAGACTCAGGCTTCTCCGGCTCCCAGACACGGCTCGTGAACAGCACGTCTCTTCCGTTGGGTGCCCACTGCGGCTTCATTACCCCGGTCTCCATGTCCGCGGCCAGCTGGGCCTCGCCTCCCTCCGCGTTTATGACGTAGAGCTGGTTCTTCTTCTCGGGCTCCCTGCCACTGGAGAGGAACAGCAGCTTTGAGCCGTCGGGGCTCCATCGGGGGTTGCTGTCCTTTCCGGGGCCCGCCGTGAATTGCCTGTGATTGCCGATGGCGGTGTCCAGCAAATAGATGTGCTTGATGTACTCGTCCTCGTCGTAGTCGACCTTGGTATGCACGAATGCGGCGTTGCCGCCGTCCGGGCTGACCTGGGGGTCAGAGACGAAAACGAAGCTACGTAGGTCCTCTATCTTGACTTTACGACGCGTCATACACTGTACTTTGGCCTCGACGAGGATTTAAGTTACAACATGATGTGAGGCTCGAACCGGGTTTCGAGACGTTTGATAAAATGGACGTTTTTTCGTTTAAACTCGTTGAATGCTTATCGATCATAAGGAGAGCGTAGGGACACGGCTTCTTCACCGAAAGCATAGCGTTGACACCGAATTATGTTAAAAGAAGCCAATACCACTAGTTTTGAATCGATGGTATAGATGTTTTTCTCTTTGAAAAACGGTGATAGATTAATTTTAATAATAATTCGACAAAAACCATTGTAATGTCACTTGATGTTCCATCACCAAAGGATTATTTTGGTCACGTTATGGGCGCCGACAGGAAGCTTGTGCGCTGGGACCGCATAGTCGACTACTTCATGGAGCTCGACAAGTCTCCCATGGTTAAGGTAACGGAGCTGGGTAAAAGTACGGAGGGAAACCCGTTCATCGCCGCCTTCATCACCTCTGAGGATAACATGAGGCGCCTCGAGGAGATCAGGGAGACTAGCTGGAGGCTTGGCCATCCAAAGGACGCCCCCACGGAAGACATTGAGAGGGCGGTCTCGGAGGGCAAGGCGGTGGTCGCCATGACCATGAGCATCCACGCCACGGAGGTTGGGGGCACACAGATGGCCTCCGAGCTGGCTTGGGAGCTCGTAACCCTCCCCGAGAACAGGGAGATACTGGAGAACACCGTGCTCGTGATGGTGCCTTGCTTCAACCCGGACGGCCAGATAATGGTCAACGACTTCTACGAGAAGTACCTGGGCACGGAGTACGAGGGCTGCAGCCCGCCGTGGCTCTACCATAAATACACTGGCCACGACAACAATCGGGACGCCATCCACAACAAGATGGCGGAGAGCCAGATGGTGAGCCAGCTCCTCTACAACGAGTGGTTCCCCCAGGCTTACATCGACTACCACCACATGGGCAGCTACGGGGCAAGGTTCTACATAGCGCCGTTCTCGAACCCCATAGACGACAAGGTGAACCCCCTGGTTTGGACCGAGCAGGAGCTCTACGGGGGGCTCACCCACGTCCTTCTGGAGGAAGCTGGGAAGCACGGCGTCGAGTCGGCTGCGACGTACCCCGGCGAGTTCATGCCAACCTTCAACTACGTGCCTTGCTGGCACAACGTCTGCGGAATGCTCACGGAGTCGGCGTCCGCCAAGATAGCTACCCCTCTGTATATTCACTACCACCAGCTAAGGGGCAGCAGGCGCGGCCGACCCGAGTACAGGGCACAGATGGGCTTCCCCCACCCATGGATGGGCGGCTGGTGGAGGCTCCGGGACGTTGTGGAGCAGCAGAAGATAAGCGCCTACGGCACCCTGAAGGCGGCGGCCAGGTTCAGGGAGCTCATCCTCAGGAACATGCATAGAAAGGCTAGCGAAGCCGTGAGGAAAGGAGCCGAGGAGCCACCGTACGCGTTCGTCATAAAGAACGAGCAGCACGACGAGCTGGCCGCCTACAAGCTTATGACGACCCTCATGGGCATGGGGGTCGAGATAAGCCGCAGCCAGCGGGAGTTCGTCGCCGACGGCGTCAGCTACCCCCGCGGCACATACGTGGTCTTCGCGAGCCAGCACTGCAGGCCCTACATCGTGAGCCTACTGAAGCGTACCTTCTACCACCTGGGGGCGTTCAGCAAGAACCCAGACGGGACTCCCGTGGTACCATATGACCTCTCCACATACACGATCGCCGAGTTCAGCGGCGTCAGGGTCCACGAGGTCGAGAAGCCCTTCGACGGCAGCTTCGAGACACTCACCAGCATCAGGTTTCCCAGGGGCATCGTCGAAGAGGGGGCGGCCAACGGCTGGCTCCTTGACGTTAGGGTCAACGACGGCTTCGAGGCCGTCAACAGGCTCCTCAGGAAGAAGATTACGGTGCACCGGCTCACAGAGGCCGTTTCGACGGCGGCCGGAGTCTTCTCGGCGGGCAGCTTCTACATCCCCAAGGCAGAGGGGCTGCAGAGAGAGCTGGAGAAGCAGAGCAAGAGGTGCCACGTGAGGTTTGAGGAGGCACCGGCGGCCGTGAAGTCTAAGACAGTGAAGATGCTTCGCATAGGCGTGTACCAGCGATACTGGGGAGGCAACGCGGACGAGGGCTGGACACGTTTCCTGCTGGAGCAGTACAAGTTCAGGTACAAGACCCTGATGGACAGGGACATACAGCGCGGGAGGCTGGCAAAGAGCTACGACGTCATAGTGCTACCCTCCGACGCCACCGAGCTCATCACGGGCGAAGACATAGAGGAGTACTATGAGAAGCGTTGGGGAGGCGGCTTCACCATGCCCAACTACCCGCCTGAGTACAGGAGCGGCCTCGGCGAGGAGGGCGTCGAGAAGCTCAAGGAGTTCGTCGAGGAGGGAGGGACGCTGCTATGCTTCGGCGAGTCCAGCAACTTCGCCATCGAGAAGCTGGGGCTCCCAGTCAAGAACGTGTTGAAGGACTTGAAGAACACCGAATTCGTATGCCCGGGCAGCACGCTGCACGTGAACGTCAACGCCGGCCACCCGCTGGCGTGGGGCGTCCAGGACGACCTGTTGATCGTGTTCCGCCACCACCCGGCCTTCGAGGTTAAGCCCAGGGTGAACAACGAGGAGTACAGCGTGGTGCTCAGCTACCCGGATAAGCACATCATGGAGAGCGGGTGGCTCACGGGTGAGGAGCACCTGAGCCGTAAGGCGGCCATGGTGGAGGCGAAGCTTGGTAAGGGGCGGGTGGTACTCTACGGTTTCCAGCCGCAGATGAGAGCCCAGCCCGAGGCCACGTTCAAGCTATTCTTCAACGCCCTGCTGGGGTAGCGGTTTTTATCGAGTACCCCACCGTTTTTTCCCGTGTTTTTATACGGGAACGTTTGATCGAAGACGTTTTATAGAGCACCCGTGTAGCTACTAAGATTCGTGATCAAAAATGGGAGTTGAAAAGTTCGCAAAGAAAGAGGTCGCCGAACTCATGAAGGCTGGCGGCAGCCTAACCCGCGCCAGAGTGGGGCCCATAGAGGGGTTGATCAACCTCGGGGCGGGGGACCCTGACTTCAACCAGCCCGAGTTCGTAAACAAGGCCGTATACGAGGCCATGAAGGCAGGCCATACCCATTACAGCTTCACCGGTGAACCAGACTTCAAGGAGGCCATCGCCACGTACTACGAGAAGTACGGTGTCTCCGTGGACCCAAAGACCCAGGTGCTGATAACCTCAGGCGGGAGCCAAGCAATCTTCCAGGCCTTCGGCGCCATCCTCAACCCCGGTGACGAGCTCCTCATAATGGACCCGGCCTACCAAGGATACAACAAGCCCTCATCCTACTTTGGCGCCAAAATGACCCGCGCCAGACAGACCAAAGACAAGAACGGGATCTTCCGGCCGAACTTCGGTAACATAGAGAACGCCATCACGCAGAAGACGAAAGCCATACTCTTCTGCAACCCCGACAACCCGACTGGGACCGTCTGGACGCAGAAAGAGCTGGAGAAACTGGCGGAGATCGCTGAGAAAAAGGACGTCGTGGTAATCGCCGACGAGATCTACACAGAGTTCGTGTGGAAAGACAAACACAAGACCATCATAGACCTTCCAGGTATGTGGGAGCGAACCATGGTGCTGATGAGCTTCAGCAAGACCTTCGCGTGGACGGGCTGCCGTGCAGGCTACATCATCGCGGGCCCCGAGCTCATGAAGACGGTGAACGCGGTTCCTGTGGGCATCTGCAGCGTGCCTGTCCCGTTCCAGAAGGCGGCTGTTGAGGCGCTTGAGAAGGGATGGGATTTCGTGGCGGAAATGAGGAGCGAGTACAAGAAGAGGATCGACTTCATGGTGAAGCGGCTGAACGAGATAGAGGGCGTCAGCTGCCCGACACCTGAAGGCGCGTTCTACCTGTTCCCCGACGTTAGCAGCTTCGGTGTGCCCAGCATGAATTTCACCATGGACTTCTTCCAGCAACAGAAGGTCAGGTGCGCCCCGGGCACCCAGTACGGTGAGAACGGGGAAGGCCACATCAGGTTCGCCCTGGTTAGGCCGGTGGACCAGCTAGGCGAGGTCTGCGACAGGCTCGAGGGGTTCGTGAAGAACCTGCCGCCGAAGGCGCCTCCGGCGGTCCCTTAAAACTATTTTTCTATCCAATCGGGGAAACCTGCTTGGTTAGAGGGCTTCCTTTTTACCCTCCATAGATTCTCTCGAATGGGCTCCAGATCATAAGGCGCTTCGTCTACGCACCAAGTGTCTAAAAAAACGAAGTAGGTTGTCTATTATGTTTCTTTACTCTCGAGTCGCTCAAGGAGCCAGTCTATATTCTCTTCCTTCTCCAGAACCCAGATATACTGTTCAACGTCGTGAGGGAGGAAGGGAACCAGAGGCCCTAGAAAGAAGCGGCTCGCCATCCCGCCCAGCCTGCTCATGTTCCTAAAGGAACCGAAAATCAGGATAGCCGCTGTCTCGACGCCCCGGTCTACTATGAAATTGAGGATCTTCTCCAGAGCCTCCTGCTCCTGCTCGGGAGTCACCTCTCTGAAGACCGGGAACACCCTTAGAGGTCACCTTTCTCCGCTTTCTTTATCGCGTCCTCGATGACGGCCAGCGCGTTCTCAAGCTGGGTCTCAGTGCTTACCAGCGGAGGAGCGACCCTCAGGGCGCCTATACCCCTGTAGCCCATCTCGATGATGTAGACGCCGTTGCGGTAGCAGTCATATGCTATCTTCCCCGCCAGCTCCTTGGACGAGATCTCGACGCCGATCAGCGAAGCGATGCCTCTGCTTTCTACGACGCACTCGTATTTCTCCTGAATCTCCTTTAGGCGTTTCATCATGAGGGCCCCGTTTTCTCTGGATCTTGCCGCCAGTTTCTCGGATTTGATCACGTTGATGTTCGCGATGGTGGCGGCGAGGCCCAGAGGCTGCCGGCCCATGGTGTGGCCGTGGTAGAAGCCTCCGCTCCTCTCCAGCAGGCTCTGCTTGGCGACTGCCCCCGCCATGGCGACCGCTCCGCCGGCCATGGCCTTTCCGAGGACTACTATGTCCGGCGTGACGCCGTAGTTTTCGGTGCAGAACCATTCCCCTGTCCTCCCGAAGCCGGTCTGAACCTCCTCAGATATGAACAGCAAGTCGTTCTTCTGTGCGAGGTCGTCGAGTTTCCTGACGAAGCTCTTCGAGGGTACGAGCCACCCTGCGTCGCCTGCGACGGGCTCGAACAGGACGGCCGCTAATTCCTCGGGCGGCATGTATGTCTCCAACGCCTGCTCTATCAAACCGATGATTATGTCGTCTACGTCTTCTCCATCCAGCTTCCCGAAGGGAGGGTGAAGATAGTCAGGGTATGGGAAGTAGAAGATGTCGTTTAGGCGTCCGAAGCCCTTCACCATCGAGGGCACGTAGCTGCTTACGCTCAGAGCCCCGTAGGTTGTGCCGTGGTAGGCCCCTGCGAAACAGACCACGCCCATCCTTCCCGTGACCTTCCTAGCCATCTTAATGGCTGCGTCGTTGGCAGCCGAGCCGCTGAGCGCGTATGTCGCGCGTAGGCTCCCGGAGCCTCTCAATGGAACAACGGCTTCGAGGCTATTCTCAAGGTTGTAGAGGTCCTCGACGGCGCAGTGAGTGACCTTGTCCGCCTGGGCTTTGAGTGCTTTCATGATCTCAGGGTGTCTGTGCCCCGCGTTCACAGTACACCTACCAGATATGAAGTCGTAGAGTATGTTGTCGTCCAGATCCTGTATCCATACCCCTTCGGCGTATTTGGCTATAGGGTACGGTGCCTCTCTCTCGTACCCCATTTTCTTCAATAGTTTCTTAACTTGTTTCCCGGGGGGTGGATCCTTTATGATTGGTTTTTCGTGCCCCCATAACTTTTTAACCATATCAATCCCATAGTCTTGTTCTTACCATGATATATGTTTTAAAAAAAGAGAATAGGTTTTCGCTATGCTCCGAGTAGAGGCCATATGAACTCGTTGAGTATGTACATCAACCGTCCGATCATCTGAGTCAGGTACCAGACGAGCTCGCCGGAGAAGTTGGCTCCGAGGCTTATCATGAGGAAAACTCGCCCGATCTTCACGCTTGTGCCCAGCGCCCCCGTGTGCTCCCTCGTGAATATGAAGAAGCTGAAGGCCGTGACCACGCCTATGAAGATGAGTATCCCGTTTAGGCCCGTGAACGCGTCCAGTATCGTCTGTTTTATCTGGTCGATTATCTGTCCTCTCAGTGTCCCAGCGATCATTACCCCTGTGCCGACTCCTACGAGCACGCTTGTGGGGTACTTGGCGAGCCAAGCTAGATCGGCGCTGAGCCTCGAGTACATGAGCAGGCCGAGTATGACGGGTATTATGAAGAACACGCTTCCGGCCATGATTGGTTTAACGGCGTTGGTGTAGACTGACTGGAAGTTCATGAAGGTGTAGTGTGCGACGCTGGCGCCCATGATGGCTGCCTGGCCGAACCTGAAGAACACGTTGTCCTTCCAGAGCATAGACATGACGCTTATGATGAACAGAGTCCCGATGAACCCTCCAATTACGCTAGCCATCTTCATCAATCCTCCTTCCCGATGAACGGCTTTACGTTCATCCAGAGAACCGCTGCAAGGAATGGTAGTATGCCAAGGTTTTTCGCGTCACCCATGGCTGCCCCTGGCCCAGGGTTGCCTGATACGACCTCAAGCTCTGTTCCTGCTCCACTCCCGCTAAGGAATCCCTGTACCTGTGTGGGGTAGTACGGCGCAGCCATTGGCCCGCAGCAGCCAAGCGTGGTGGCTATCACCGGCTTGTTGTAGGGCACAACCCATTGGCGTACGACCCACTCTATGCTAGTGCAAGCTGTGTACTGGAAGATCAGCAGATCTATGCCACTCTGATCGTTGATGTCTGCCATCAGAGGTATGGCGTCAAGCGATGTGCCTCGTAGGTCGGTCGTGTAGATGCTTCGGATGTTCTGCGCGAACGCGGTTTCCCCTGCTTCACCCAGAGGCGAGTAAGGTAGTATCACATAGTCATCTCCATAGGTATAGCCGTAGCTCTCTGGCATAACCACTTCAAGCTCGTTCCTTATTATGATTGATGCGTCTTCCGTGGTGCAGTAGAATATCACTTTGTGGCCGTGATCGAATATGGTCCTCCAAGTCGCCAAGAACTGCGCCTCCTGTTCATCTAGGAGCGAGGCTGAAGCCCCGAAGCTAACCGCAATAATTGACCCCTCTGGGAGGTCGGCTATCTGGTTATAGTAGTCTTTAACAGGCTCGCTCAACACCACGGGCAAGCCCAGTGGATATACGAGAGGTATGAACATCCCTATGAGGCATAACGCCCATATGATCTGGTAGAACCTCGTTGCCTTCGCGAGTCTCTCTCTTGCTGTTGCCATTCTAGTCTACCTCCGTCGTCGTTCTCTCCTTGCCCCAGAGTGTCCTGATTCCAACAACGATGGCTCCCAGAGCTGCGGCGATAACCGCCGCCCTGCCACCGCCTACGTTGGGGACCAGCATGATCCATTCGCCGAAACCCACTATTCCCGGTATATATACCTGGAACAGCGGGATCTGCCTGAGGGTGTAGATGAGGCCTCCGAACATCAGCGCCGCTGCTTCGAGTCGGAACTGATAGGCTCCTGTGGCGTCTTTTGTGACCAGCCGCATGGTTCTGATGGCGCTGCTTGCCAGCGTGAAGAACATTACGGCGTAGATTGTTCCACCCACGTTCTGGTATATGTGGAAGTACAGCCACTGGTAGGCATCGCTACTGGTGTTGCCAGGCACGACCAGCGCCGTTCCGAAGAATATGGCGAAGAATATCAGGGGAACGACCAGGTATATCATGTTGTTCAGGGTCTTGTTCCTCTGATAGTTCATCCATTGGGCGTAGATCATGTAGATGAGGCCAAGGCCGACGCTTGCCGCGCTTACAACAGGTATCCAGCTGGTGAAGACGCCGTTAAGTGTTTGAAAGATACCAAGTGTCGTGAAAAAGGCTAGTAGTATCACTATGCCGATGAAGGATAGCACCCATGTCGGGATTTCTCGTTTAAATACTGACATTCATCGATCCCTCCTATAGGCTGAGCAGCGAGGCCACGTCAAGGCCGACCGCCGCCAGCAAGGTTCCTAAAATCAGCATAATGTAGACGAAGAATTTTCCTACCTCTTCGATCAGGATTCCGCTGAGCATCACTGGGTCTTCGGATACCTGAGCCGCCGCAGCGTAGATCTCCTCCCCGAGGAATACGTAGTCACACATCATCGCGAACGCGTAGACCATGATCCACCTGCCTGTCCCGCCGACGTTCATGCCCCCCATGATGTGAGCCATCTCCAGGCTGATGGGGCAGTCGCTGTAGAATATGCCTATGCTCAGGTTCAGGCCCACCCCCTCCTCTGCGTAGCTCATGGTTACCCCCTGAGTCCACGTCAGGGCTCCGCGCCCATAGTATCTCATGTCGTCTCGGCGATACATCTCGGGTTTCCCTGCGAACGCGAAGCCTTCTCGTGCGGTGCCTTCGATTATCGGGATGCTCTCCGTCTGGTAGGGCATGTGCACTATCAGGCGTGCTCCGTACTCTGCACAGAGGGCGGTGATGTGCCTGAGGAAAGCCAACGCCGTCAACGTCATCGACACGAGGTTACTGTAAAGTTGTCCCCCCGATGCGCCCATGGCGAAGTGTACTGGCTGGTCCTCCTCTACGGACTTGCCGACGCCCTCGCTTATGGCGTCCAGAGCAGGTATGTGCCTGATGAACGGTCTCCAGTTAGGGTCTTTCGTCTTCTCGTAGTAGTAGTATGATGCTGCAACCATAACTATCATTAGTACTATATCCAAGTATGTTCCTGTTTTTATCATCGCAATCTCTCCTGATTGCTGTTTATTATTGGGGATTTAAACTATATTTAATACTTGTCAAGTTTACCCAATTTTAAAGCATCTGCATTACTATGTTTTAATTCATATAATATTGGCAGTTAATCTTATTTTGCTTCATATGTAGCAAACTTATTCGATATCTTACCAATAGACTATAAAAGAGGCATTTCATACAACATCTGTCTCAAATGGGGTAGATTTTTCCTAGGATGAATACGTGTCATTTTTCCTGACACCCAGCTTAACAGTTCCGGTATTCAGCTGAAAAAAAGGGTTATTGTTTGGGGGTCTTCTCCCAGTTCTCTTGGGCTATGGCTAGCGGGGGCGTGAGGCCCTCGGGGAGAGGCGACTTGTAGGTCCTGCCTTTGAGCCGTTCCCTCTGCTCTTTTTTGATCGCCTTTCGCAGATTCTCGTCGGTGAGCACCTCTGTGGCGGCGCCGACCATTGTTTTGGCGGCGAAGACGAGGCTCTTTTGCCCTATGGTGCTGCCTGCGCAGGCGACGAAGGCCCAGCTGTGCCCTGGGGCGCCGAGGACGTTGCAGGCTGTGCTGAACTCCAGTGTGGGGCAGACCCAGCTGACGTCGCCGACGTCGCTGCTGCCGGGGCTGGTCTCTCCCTCCCCCCAAGGGTCCAGTATGTCAGTCATGAGGTTCACGTCCACGTACTTCTCCCAGTTGGGGACCTTGGCCTTGCGCATGGCGTCGATCTTGTTCTGCTTGCTGAACTGGCTAGCTATCTGTGCGGCGAACTCCAGCTCCTCCTCGCTCCAAGTGGGGGAGCCGGCCTCACGCATGTTCTTGACAACAAGCTCAGCGAGGGGTTTGTTTGGCAGCACGTTGTAGAGGCCGTCTATGAACTGGACCTCCAACTCGGTCTCGGTCATCAGGGCGGCCCCCTCCGCTATCTTGACTATCCTATTGTAGATGGGGTCAAGCTGGTCCCGCTCTGGCGCCCTGATGTAGTACCAGCTTCTAGCGTAGTCGGGCACCACGTTGGGCTGGCCGCCCCCCTCCTCGATGACGTAGTGGATGCGGGCGTCGCTGATCACGTGCTCCCGCAGATAGTTGACGCCGATGTTCATCAACTCGATGGCGTCCAGGGCGCTGCGTCCCATCTCGGGGTTCCCCGCGGCGTGCGCCGTCTTCCCCTTGTAGATGAACTTGACTCCGTTCACCGAGTTGCTGCTTGAGAGACGCGCGGCGTTCATGCTGCTTGGGTGGTGGCTGAGGCACGCCGAGAGGCCGTCGTAGAGGCCCTCCCTTACCATGAAGACCTTGCCGCCGTAGTTCTCCTCGGCCGGGGTACCGTAGAACTTTATGGTGCCGGAGACACCTTCCTCCTCCATCAAGTAGCGGAGAGCCACAGCGCAGGCGAGGGCCGTTGCCCCGTGGACGTTGTGGCCGCAGCCGTGCCCGGGGGCGCCCGGGACCAGCGGGTCCTTCTCGGGCTTTACCTTGTTGCTTATGCCGGGGAGGGCGTCGTACTCTCCCTGGAACCCTATAATGGGTTCGCCTTCGCCCCACGTGGCGTAGACTGCCGTGGGCATGCCGGCGACGCCCTGCTGGACGTCGAAGCCGTGCCTCTCCAGAACCTCGGCTACGAGTTTGCTGCTTCTGGTCTCGACCAGGCCCAACTCGGCGTAGTGCCAGACCTTGTCTGCAACCTCGATGAACTCTTGTTTGTGTTCATCTATCCATCTCCATGCCTTTTCCTTCAACATGGTGAGTAGTAAGGCGTAGTCGGGTAAAAATTAGGTGATCAGGCTAAGGCTTGCTGTCTATATGTGACAGGTAGAAAAGGTAGTCTGTTCCCACTCCTTTCATGCCCAGGGCTCTCATGGCGCTCATCACCTGGGCCCTGTGGTACGCGGTGTGTATCAGGTACTGGGTAAAGTAGTCGTCGTGGCGTACCTGCATCTCTCCCTCGCCGAGGAAGTTGGGGAATACGGCCACGTGGTCTCCGTAGCCGAGGGCGTAGTCCCTGAGCCGTAGGTCTGTCTCTCTCCAGCGACTCATTAGCTCATCGATGCTCATAGCGTCCAGCTCTTCGTCCATCGTGTAGGGGTCCACCTCCTCTCCT
>CAYFYM010000110.1:0-4303 GCA_964347405.1 uncultured Candidatus Bathyarchaeia archaeon
GCCCCCGCCCCTGCCACGTACCTTCAAACCCGTCCGGTAGACCGTGAACTTCGTCCCGGGGCGCCCAACCTCCATCCTGTTCAGAAACCTCCGCACATCCGACCTCATGGCCTCCTCCGCGTAGGGACAAGGCAGACTCTGAAACTCCAAACCGTTAACATAGGCATAGAACGCGGTCTCCCGCTCAGGCACCTCACACAGGGGCTTCACCCTCCTCACGAACCCCTCCAAGCTCCGGCCCCCCGGGTGGAAGCCATCGATCCTCACCACATCTCCCCGGAGGACGTTCAACAACACGCTCTGAGCCATGTCGTCCAGGTTATGCCCCGTGGCCAGCCTGTCCGCGTCAACTGCCTTCGCCGCCTCGTCCAGCGCCCTCCGCCGCAGCACGCCACAGTAGCTGCACGTCCCCAGCTCCCTGTCCCGCGCCGCGATCTCGTCCATGGTCTCCCCGAACAGCTCCCTGAACCCCACCTTGTGCATCTCTACGCCCAGCTCCCCGCAGTTCTTCTCCGCCAGCGCCAACGCCTCGTCCCTGTACCCCCTGACGCCCTCGTCCACGCAGACAGCCACCAGCTCGGCGTACGGCCGGTCCCTCTCCAGCTTTTCCAGGAGCCTTAGCAGGGTGAGGCTGTCCTTACCCCCGCTGACCCCAACCGCTATCCTGCTGTCGTACTCGAACATATCGTACCTGCCGATCGTCTTCTTGACCCGCTCCAGCAGGGACTCGTTGAAGCACGCCGCGCAGAGACGCTCCCCCGAGTAGGGCCGGTAATATATTGAGGGAGACTCACGGCACCTGGTGCAGACGGAGGTCAACGCGTTCAACGACTTCTCGGTCCACAATAATAAAAACCATGCCTAGCCACCATGAGTCACCGGCAAAAACACCAGAGTGGAGCCGTCCCTCAACGGAGTAGACGACCCCTCCAGGTTAGACGCCTCGACGCCGTCCACCAGCGCCAGCGCGTTGGGAGCGTAGCTGCCGACGACCCTGTCAACGAGCACGTCCCCCAGCCCAGGAAATACCTCAACCAACCTGTCAACGACGTCCCCTAGCCCCGAGCCGTCCTCCACCTCGACCCCAGCATCGGCTAGGCCGGCGGCCTCCCTGAAGACCCCGATCAGTTTAACTTCCACACGCACCGCAAGACCCCCAAGTGAAACGGCCCTCACCAATACTAACACGGTTCCACATAAACGTCGTTCCCATACCCATCTCCTTTGCCGAAAAAATTTAGGCCCAGCCAACATCAAGGCGAGGGCTGGGCATCCGCATCATAAATGTCAGGCGCTCTTGTCTATCTCAACCTCTCCCGATGCGCTTATCGTGGCCTTGGCGTGGCGGAGACCCCAGCAGCTGATGACGACGCCGACGGGCAGCGAAGCCGGGTGCCTGGCCGCCATCTCCACGTGCACATCCAATACGCTGGGCCCTTCCCCGAGACCCATGGCCCCTATCCCCAGCTCGTTCAGCTTCACCAACAGCTCCTCCTCGATCTCGGCCACCTTCGGGTCGCTGCTCCTCACCTTGAAGGGCCTGAGCAGCGCGTTCTTGGCCAGCTTCATGCACACGTCCTCGCCGCCACCGACGCCGACGCCCACGAAGTAGGGCGGGCACCCGAGGCTGCCCGCCTGGGCCACCGCCTCCACCACGAACTGCTTGACGCCTTTGAGGCCGAGGCCGGGCTTCAGCATCCTGTGGGCCGCCACGTTGCTGCTGCCGCCGCCCTTGGGCATGGCGACGAGCTCCAGCGTGTCCCCCGGCACCAAGTCTATGTATATCAACGGGACGTAGCCGTTGAGGCCAACGTTGTTCCCCGTGTTACCCTTGAACATGTCCACCGCGTTGGGGCGAAGAGGCACCTCCTCGGTAGCTCTCTTGGTTGCCTCCACGAGCACCTCCTTGAGCCGGGAACGCAGCGGGAAACCGTCGCCCACCTTGGCCATGAAGGCCACGATACCCGTGTCCTGGCACATGGGCCTGCTCCCCTCACGCGCGATGCTCACGTTCTCCAGTATGTTGGCCATCTGGGATCTTCCGACGGAGCCCTCCGTCTCCCCCATGAGGCGGTCCATCTCCTCCACGTACTCCACGGGGAGCTCGGTCGCCGCTATCCTGAGAAGCTCCACTGCCGTGTCCTCGACTACCTTCTCGATCACCGCTATCCCTCCATCTCCTCGATCAACCGGTCACGTCTCTCCGCGATCTTGGCGCCCACGTCCGCGGTGAGGTTGCCGCCGTGGGTGTCTATGGTGACGATCATCGGGCCGAAGTCCTCGACGTCGTACACCCATAGGCACTCAGGCATGCCAAGCTCCTCCAGCCAGAAGACGTCCCTCACCTTCTTTATCCCCCGGGCCGCCAGCAGGGCGGCTCCGCCTGTGAACGCGCCGTATACGCAGCCGTACTCCTGGCAAGCCTTAGACGTACGCGCCCCCATGCCCCCCTTCCCTATTATCACGGATGGGCGGTACGCTTTGATGAACTCGTCTTGGAAGATCTCCATCCGGGCGCTCGTGGTCGGCCCGGCGGCGACTACCAGCCACTCGCCGCCGTCGCCCTTCTTCATTATGGGCCCGCAGTGGAAAACCCCGTTCCCCCTGAACTCGACCGGCGGAGACTCGCCTTCCTCGTGCAGCTCCAGCGCCTTCAGGTGAGCCTCGTCCCTCGCCGTTATCACGGTTCCTGTCACGTATATCAGGTCCCCCACACGGAGTTTCCTTACCTCATCCTCCGGGATCGGTGTCTCGAGATGATACTCCATGACTATACCTCACTCATAGTGGTGGCTGCTCTTTTTGAGGCTTATTATAAGGGTAGCGAGTTCGAGAAAAAGGATCGAAGAAAATATTTCTCGAAAAGCATAAAATCCGCCATCGAATATGCTTAGGGATGTCGTATCCTAGGTCGAAGTTAACAATCCGCATGGAACCCGAGAACAAGCGGTTCAAGGATCGGGTGACGGAGCTGAGCGGAGAAAACGTTGACCTCTGCTTCCAGTGCGGCGCCTGCAGCTCCGGGTGCCCCATGACGCAGGAGATGGACCTTCTGCCGAGCAAGATCATAAGGATGGTTCAGCTGGGGCTAGAGGAGGCCCTGGAGTCCGGGACCATATGGGTCTGCACCACGTGCTTCAACTGCGAGGTAAGGTGCCCCCGGGGGATAGACATAGCCAACGTCATGGAAGCACTGAGGCAGCTCGTTCTACGCCAGAAATATAACAGGGTGAGCCTCGACGAGCTGAGCCAAGAGGAGCTCAGAGACCTGCCCCAGATAGCCATAGTGTCTAACCAGAGGAAGCTCACTGCATGACCCGACTAGCGTACTACCCCGGATGCACGCTGAAGACGAAAGCCAAGAACTTCGAGGACTCCACCATGGCCACGGCCGAGAAACTGGGCATAACGCTGGTGGAGCCCGAGAGGTGGAACTGCTGCGGCACAGTCCACTCGCTATCCACGGACGACGTGATGCACCACCTGGCCCCGGTACGGAACCTCATGAGGGTGGAGGAGCTCAGAGACGCGGGGGAGGTGGACTCCAAGCAGGTCGTGACCCTCTGCGCCATGTGCTACAACACGCTGAAGCGGAGCAACGCGGTTTTCAACACGGACAGCGACCGGAGGAAGAAGATCCGCGACAACATGTACAAGGAGGAAAAAGAGTACAGCGGGAACGTCGAGGTCGTACATCTCTTGGAGACCCTCCGGGAGATGGGCTGGGACAAAGTCAAAGAGGCCGTTGCGAAGCCCCTGACCGGCTTGAAGGTCGCGCCTTACTACGGCTGCCTCCTGCTCCGCCCCAGAGGAACGGGGATCGACGACACCGACAACCCCACCATACTGGAGGACCTGTTGGAGGCGCTGGGAGCCGAGGCTGTGGGCTTCGCGTACAGCCAGAAATGCTGCGGCAGCTACAACACAGTCCACATGAAGGACGTCGTCGCCGACCTAGCGTACAAGATACTCAACCAGGCGGAGGAGGAGGGCGCCGAGATGCTGATCACGGCGTGCCCCCTCTGCGAGTACAACCTCGGCCCGATACAGTCCGAGGTCGAGAAGAAACACCCTGTTTTTGATTCAATACCCGTGGTCTACTTCACCCAGCTCATGGCCTTAGCCTTCGGGCTAGGGGAGGAGGCCGCGGCTTTCACGGGCAACACGCCCGACCCGAGGCCCCTCCTCAGAGAGAAGGGCCTCTTGGAGGAATAGGATGATGGAGAGTAACGCCGAGTATGTGACCATCTACGTGATGGGTAAGAAACACGAGGTGCCGGGCGACCTGACTATAATGAAGGCC
>CAYFYM010000111.1:0-6086 GCA_964347405.1 uncultured Candidatus Bathyarchaeia archaeon
CCTGACCGTCGAGAAGGACATCGCTTTCGGATTAGAGAACCTTGGGGTGCGTAAGGAAGAGATATACAGGGAGATCGAATGGGCGGTCGAGACAACCGGTCTCCAGCAGCTACGGCAACGGGCAACCCACGAGCTATCTGGCGGCCAGAAACAGAGACTCACCATCGCCTCCGTGCTCGCCATGCGCCCAGATGTCATCGTCATGGATGAGCCCACCGCCTTCCTCGACCCAGTCGGCGCGGAGCACATCTTCACGGTGCTGAACCACCTGAACAAGGAGCTGGGCATCACCATCATACTCATCGAGCACAGAATGGATCTTGCCGCGAAATACGTTGATAGGATGATAGTGCTAAACGAGGGCAGGGTCGTCCAGGACGGGGAGCCGGCTAAGGTATTCGCTGACGACCAGACTCGCCTGCTTGGCGTTGGCATCCCTCGCGTGTTCGAACTCGCTAGAAGACTCAGCGCCAGGGGAGTACGTTTCAACAGGCTACCGGTCTCTTCGCAACAGTTCTACGAAGAGCTCAAACCGAGGCTCCCGGAACATAGACTCCTTGGGGCCGAAAGGCTGGACGACTTATCCATGTTTGCTGGCGAGCACCATCACCGGCCTGCGATTGAGGTGAAAGACGTTTGTTTCACCTACCCGGGTGGAGTGGAAGCCCTCAAAGACGTCTCCCTGACCATCTACCGCGGAGACTACGTTGCTATAATGGGGGAGAACGGCGCCGGTAAGACGACGCTCGTTAAACACTTCAACGGCCTACTGAAGCCCTCCGGCGGCAAGGTGATGGTCGACTCGGTGGACGTGTCAACGCTGAGCGTCGCCCAGTTGGCGAGGAACATAGGGCTGGTGTTCCAGAACCCTGACGACCAGCTTTTCGAGGAGACCGTTGAGAGGGAGATAGGCTTCGCCCTCAGCAACTTCGGTTTCGACGAGTCCGTGATAAAGCAGCGGGTGACTTGGGCTTTGAACCTCTTGGATCTCACGGAGTACAGGCACAAGAGCCCGTTCACCCTGAGCGGCGGCGAACGGAAAAGAGTGGCTCTCGCCTCTGTGCTAGCATGGGGTCCAGACATACTTGTACTCGACGAGCCTACGATAGGTCAGGATTACGGGCAGAAGGAGAGGCTAAGGCACTTCCTTTCCCATCTGAGGTCGCAGGGCAAGACCATAGTCATCGTCACCCACGACGTGGAGTTCGTGGCGGAGAGTCAGCCAAGGATAGTGTTAATGGCGGGCGGCCGCGTCGTAGACGACGGCTCCTCGAAGGAGATAATGACCCGCCTTGAGACTCTGAAAAACTGCAGCGTCGCCCCGCCGGAGATAACGCGACTATTCTGCAGTCTTTCCGATCACGGGCTTCCCAGGGACGTGCTAGACGTCGACGAGGCGTTTGACATCTTGGTTAGAGACATGGGAGGGACGGCGGCGTGAGCCTTCTCGAGAGCCTCCGATTCACGCGAGGCGACACTTTCATCCACAACATGGATCCACGGGTAAAGTTTCTTTTAACCCTCGTCTCATTCGCCGCGTCGATCATGTTCCTTGAACTGTTGCCTCTTATAGCGATATTTCTAGTCCAGCTCCCCCTAATCGTCGCCGCGAAGGTCGTGCGAGAGTGGTACAAGAGCGTTAAAGGAGCCTCGGTGATCGCTGTCATCATATTCGCGTCAAACATGCTGAGCTTCTATTACTTCAGGGGGGGACAGCTAACTTGGGCACTTGTAGAGTACAGCCTCGCCCTCACGGTCCGGTTCATAGCCTTGATCACGTCGTTCTCCGTGTTCTTCCTGACTACATCGCCTGATAAGCTGAGCCTAGCCTTGGAGAAGGCCAGGATACCATACGAGTTCAACTTCGCTTTCATAACCGCCATCCGTTTCGTTCCCGTACTAGCCGACGAGGCCCAGACCATAATGGACGCCCAGCGTTCAAGGGGCTTGGAGCTCGACAAAGGCAACTTCATCACTAGAGTTAAGAACTATATTCCTATACTGCTACCTCTCATCATTAACTCAATCCGTAGGAGCCTCGAGCTTGCGGAGGCCATGGAGTCAAGAGCCTTCGGAGCAACCAAGGAAAGGACTAACATATATGAGCTGGGTATGAGTGGCTCCGACTACGCGGTGCTAGTAATTATCATGTTTTGTCTGGGGTTGATGGTATACGTCAAGATGTACCTCTCCCCGTTCCCAGGGCTATTGGGAGAAGAATTAATTATTTAGTTTATTTTTTAACATCTATTAACGTCTAGAATTTACAAAAAGAATCCTTTATATATGATCTATTAAAACCATTTCCGAATAATGACCATAATTACAGATGCCTTTAATAAAAACCATCGGGCGGGGCTTCGTGAATTAAACCCCGTAGGCATCTATGGCCGCGCTTCAGGTGATAAGTTTGGAGCCTAGAAAGGTACAGAAAGTAGGTTACTCGACTCTCTCCGTCTCCTTACCAATGGACTGGACCAAGAAGACGGGGGTACAAAAAGGCGATGTTGTGTTCATATCTGAAGAAAACGATGGAGCCCTGAGGCTTACCCCAGAGCCCATCAAAGTTGAGGACAGCAGCATATACGTGGTGAACGTTGACAACTGCGACAACACCAAGGTGCTAGAGCGGGTGATAGTCGGCAACTACGTCCTCGGAAGAAACCTCCTCAGAGTGGAGAGCTCACGGAGACTCATGAGGGAACAGATAGAGAGCATCAGGAAGGTCACACAGAGGCTCCTAGGCATAGGCATTATCGAGGAGAGCGACAGGCACCTGCTTCTCCAGTGCAGCATAGACCCCAAGAACTTTCCCTTAGAGACCGTGATAAAGCGCCTCCACGTCATAACGAGCATCATGTTCAAGGAGAGCATCGACGCCCTCATCGACAGAGACATGGAGCTGGCGAAGGACGCCATCGCACGCGAGCACGAGGCAGACACCATATTCTGGCTTCTCGCCCGCCTGCTCGCCAGCGCACAGCAGTCAAGGCTCGTCTCAGAGGCCATCGGAATAATAGACCCGATGGAGATAGTTGTACACAACCTCATCGCATGGTACCTAGAGATGATCGCGGATAGGCTGAACGCCATAGCCGGCAACATAATTTCGTTAGAAGAACGGAGAGACGAAAGCGACGAGAGCCTCATAGAGCGGCTTAGCCAAATCGGAATGATCTGCTTCACGATGTTCGACCAAGCAATGAAAAGCATGTTCGACAAAGACCTGACGCTTGCCAGCGACGCGGTGGATCTCTACGAGGCAGTCGGCCGTGAGGAAGAATCCTTACTGAAAGAGTTTCAGGCGAACCACGACACCGAGGTGTCTGCATATGTTAACGAGATATCGTGGGAGCTAAGGATAATCGCAGAGTACGCCACAACAATAGCGACCATCAGCATCGACAACATGCTCAAGAACGAGAACGAGATCTGCTCCGTAGAGGATAGAGACGAAGAGTAAGAACTCATCTTCTCGTAGTAAAAACTAAACGCCTTTTATGGCAAGATGATCGTGAAACTACCTAAGATTCACAGTTATTTACAATGACTTTTCTCAGTTTTTCCAGGAAAGTATTGGGATCAATAGGTTTCAGAAAAACTTCACTAATACTAAAACCTAGTTCATTCTCTAGGTTAGATGCATCTGAGTGGCCTGTAAAAAACATGAATCTTATATGTTCATCGATTTTATGCAGGGCCTTTGCTACCTGAACTCCTGTAGAATCTTCTAAAACATAGTCCAAAATAGCAAAGTGGATGTCTTTCTCCTTGACGATTTTTTCTGCTTCCACTCTGTTGCTCCCTGTGTAGACGTTGTATCCCTCTGAATCCAGTAAATAAGTTAAGCTGTCCCGGATGTCTTGTTCATCGTCAACTAGGAGTATGTTCAAGTCCATGTTTGTAAACTCCTTAATCTATACGTAATAGTTCTAGAGGAGAGTAGTGGAGTTTCCACTAGCCATGTGATTTTTTTCATATTTCCTTCGTGTCTTCCATCGGTGGTATTTTAATAATAAGAACCCGGAGGAACGCCATGGAACTATATGGAACCAAGGTTTTTAGGTGTACAAACATAAATTGTCCATAATTATTCTATATATTTAAACCCATTTTACTAATTTGCACATATTTCTCGATCCCGTGAAATAATTCATACCTTGCCATGTGTTTTGTATTTGCCATCCTCTGCCCTATTTCGGTAACATGATGACGTATCTAAAAATAGTTTTAACCTAGTAGTAATCTATTTTCGGAATGTTATGAGCTTCGTAAAGGAAGTCTCTTCATGGATTCTCCAAGGGATCAACGGCATAATACAGGATTCTAGCAACGAACAGATTGAGGGAATGATCCAGCACATACTACATGCAAAAGGTAAGAAGGTCCTTGTATTGGGTAGCGGTAGAAGCGGCTTTGTCGGAAGAGCCTTCGCTTTACGGCTGATGCAGAGCGGCTTCAATGTCTATGTAAGCGGTGAGACCATCACACCTGCGCTGAGCCCGGACGATCTTATACTAGCGATCTCCGGTTCAGGCACCACAAAGGTCGTGGTCACGCAGGCGGAGATAGCTAAAGAGATGGGTGCAAAGATAGTATCTGTGACGTCTCACCGTGACAGCAGGCTGGGCCTGCTCTCCGACCACGTGGTGGTCATCAAAGGCAGGACCAAGGAGGCGGTTGACATAGACTTCGTCCGACGCCAGATCACCGGAGAGTACGACATGGCGCCTTTGGGGACCATGTTCGAGTTGAGCGCCCTTGTGTTTCTTGACGGCGTCATCGCCGATATTATGAAGAGGCTTGGGCAGAACGAGATCGACTTGAGGAGACGACACGCCCATACCCAATGAAGAATATGTGTTGATTGGCTGGAGATAATTAATCTAAAGTAATGAACGAAGTATCCTCAGTAATTATTAAATCAACGACTATATAGATCGATTGATTTGTTGAACACAGATTTTACTGATGGGAAGGGTTTAAAAGACCCCTGCTGGTGTCTATATCAAATTACGGGGAAAAGGATTAGATCATTAATGCCACGGTTCAAGCAGACAGAAGAGATCTTGAAGCTGATGCATAATCAGGACAAGGTCCGGAACATAGGCATCATCGCCCACATCGACCACGGTAAGACGACGATGAGCGACAGCCTTCTAGCCATGGCGGGCTTAATGGCTCCTTCGCGTGCGGGGGAGGCCCGGGCCCTCGACTTCCTCGAAGAGGAGCAGAGGCGGGGCATCACCATCAAGACGGCGAACATCAGCCTACTCTACGAAGAAGGTGACGACCAGTACGTCATCAACCTCATAGACACCCCAGGCCACGTGGACTTCTCGGGAAAGGTAACCAGGGCGATGAGGGCGCTGGACGGATGCGTGCTCCTGGTGGACGCCGTGGAGGAGTTCCAAATTATGACCGAGATCAGGCTAAGGGTGGCGTTGGAGGAGTTCGTGAAACCCGTCCTGTATATAAACAAGTTCGATAGGCTCATAAAGGAGCTCAAGATGGACCCAAACTCCATCCAGAACAAGCTCCTGAGGATAATCAACAAGTTCAACGAGATCGTCCAGACCTACGGGCCGGACGAGATAAAGAACGAGTGGACCATCAACGCAGCAAAGGGCGAGGTAGCCTTCGGATCAGCCCTCGACCGGTGGGGCTTCACCTTGCCGATGCTCCAGGAGAAGGGTTTGACGCTGCCTGACATCATACAGATTTACAAGGAAGACAGGCTCGAGGAGCTTCAGGAGATGCTTCCCCTCAGCGAGGCTATACTTGGTATGGCCGTTCACCTGTTACCCAACCCCAAGGTACACCAGCCTAGGAGGATAAGGCACATCTGGAAAGGGGAGGAAGACTCGGTCATGGGTAAGAACATGCTGGCAGTCAACCCAGACGGGCCCCTCGTCATATGTATATCCAACGTTATAATCGATCCTCAAGCCGGTGTGATAAGCACTGGACGCGTTTTCAGCGGAACCATAAGGAGGGGAGACAACCTCAACCTGGTAGGCGCGGAGAAGTGGGCGAAGGCTCAGCAGGTAAGCATATACATGGGCGCGTACCGCGAGGTCGTAGAC
>CAYFYM010000112.1:0-2015 GCA_964347405.1 uncultured Candidatus Bathyarchaeia archaeon
AAAGAAGATATGATGTATTGACAGGTTGATAATCGTATGTTGTAAACTGATGTAGACTCCTTTATGAAGAATAAATCTCAGGGGGGAGGTAATCCCTCCAGAGCTCTATGCTGAGAGGAGTCATGCCGCTACCTGGGATGGGAAGACCAGACTATCTGTTGACATCGCGTGCGTAGTAAGAGTCTATTTTCGTACGCGCCAAACCTGTGCATATAGTGAGACTGCATTTTCTCCTTTTATGATACGTATGGCAGCTATGATATCCGACCTGATGTAAGAAGGCCCTCAGATCGTCCGAAGTAACAAAGCTAGTCGGTCAACCCCCATCCGTCATGACAGCCAGCCTAAGCCCCATATTCAACAAGCGCGCTCAGAGGAGCGAAGGGGCGTCGCCGAAGGCCTGCCTGAGACGCCAGCAGCGCGTATAACTCGATGTTGCCTGGAACAGAAGATGGGTTCATGAAGACTCGGTGAGACTAAATATTCATCGCCGCCCCTAGGAACAGGCCCAGAAGGATTCCGAGCCCCACCTTGCCCAAGGCCGCGCCGATGACGACCCCGACCACCAACCCCACCAACAGCCTGGAACCACGGAACCTCCGAGGGCCTCCGCCGCCGTTCTCGTCGAAAAGCCTCCACTCCAGCCAGTCGATGAAGCCCATGATGTGCCGGGGAGACCTCCTCCTGACCCTGTCCATCCCGTAGATCATTGCCAACGAGAAGGCCCAGACCAACGCCAGCACCCAGCGCCCCTCGGGCTCGCTCCATAGGAGATACGTGACAGCGCCGGAGCCGACCAGGAACAGAGCCGCGAAGAAGTAGAACGCCCTGTCCAGGTTCTTCTTGATGAACCACCGTCGGATCGCCCTCGCCGCCGACACGTAGCCCTCGTACTCTACGCCGAGTTCCTCGGTAGCGAAGCGCAGCACCCCGAGGGCCCTCTGACCCAGGGCCGTCAGACGGTACCTCCGCTCCTCATCCCTCTCGATGAACCCCTCCAGCTCCTTAAGGTGGTAGTTGAGGCGCCCTGTCGAGAGGCCCATCTCGCCGAGGATGCCACTGTACGAGACGCCCTCTGGCGCCGAGGCGAGTATCTTCAGTGTCTTCCTCCTCTCTTTGCGGTTCAGGACCTGTAGGATGACCTCCTCGACCTCCGCGCTGAAGCCGTTATCCACGCCCATTTTCTTACTCAACCACACTATTCAGCCATAAATAACCGTTTTTGAACCATCGTTTTTGACAAATCCATTTGTCACAAGACACATCACGCGCTCGGGGGTGAAGTTCTACCTGAACCGCCTATTCGCGTGAGAATAGTCTCTCCTAGATCTCTTACAGTCCTGTAAATGCAAGAGCGCGCTTCAGCGGAAGGAAAAGCTACACAGACAAATGTCCTGTTTGTGGAAAACTGTTTAAAGTCATAGAAAATACAGATTGTTAGCTCGCACAAGAATAAATCTACTCTAAAGGTGAAGCCCTTGCAATTATTGATTGAAAGCGTTAGTAAACGATATAAAAAGAGTGATTTTTATGCATTACGCGACTTATGTCTAGACATCGGCCCCGGGATTTTAGGCTTACTCGGTCCCAATGGAGCGGGAAAGTCCACTCTAATGCGTATTATTGCAACCATTACAAAACCCACTCATGGCACCGTACGCTGGAATGGGATTGACATTGCCCAACAACCCGACGAGATACGGGCGGTGCTGGGCTACCTTCCCCAAGATTTTGGTGTGTATCCCAACCTCAATGCCGATGAATTCCTACAATACATGGCAGCAATCAAGGGAGTCGACAACAAGGCTGCCAAAGAACGGATTGAAGACCTGCTAGCGTTCGTCAACTTGCTCGAGACTCGAAAGCGACCGCTAGGGGACTACTCTGGTGGCATGAAGCAGAGGATCGGGATAGCCCAGGCCTTACTGAATGATCCTAGGGTTTTAATTGTCGATGAGCCAACAGTTGGATTAGATACCGAGGGCCGGGTACGGTTCAGACATCTGCTGGCGGAA
>CAYFYM010000113.1:0-2348 GCA_964347405.1 uncultured Candidatus Bathyarchaeia archaeon
TCCTTGAGGGGCAGGGCAGCGGCTTCGGGTTCAACCTCGACGACAGCATCGCTGTGCCCCTTCAGACGGCGCAGGGGTTCTTCGAGGTGGGCGGCGAGTTCGATTTCGTGATCGCCAAAGCCGCCACCATCGACGACGTCGACGCAGCCGTGGAGGGGATAGAGGAGAGGCTCGGGGACAGAGTGACGGTGGTTTCCCCCGAGTCCGCCATGGAGACGGTGGGCTCAGTGCTGGGTACAATCCAGTCTGTGCTCGGCGGCATAGCGGGCATCTCACTGCTGGTGGCGGGCGTCGGGATTATAAACACCATGACGGTTTCAGTCATGGAGAGGACGAGGGAGATAGGGACCTTGAAGGCGGTGGGCGCTAAGAGCGGTGACGTGTTGTTCATGTTCCTAAGCGAGGCCATGGTCACAGGCGTCGTGGGCGGCGCCGTAGGCGCAGCATTCGGTTTCCTCCTCGGCTCGGTAATAGGTAACTTCATCGATTTATCGGTGACGCCCTCAATTAGCCTAGGGTTGTTTGTTGTGGGCTTCGCCGTGGTGACGTCCATACTGTCTGGGCTATACCCGGCTTGGAGGGCGTCCAACCTCAACCCAGTGGAGGCTTTGAGACATGAGTGAAGAGAGAAAAGGGTTCGTTGAACTGGTCGCCGGGGTGCTAAGGAGACCCCAGGAGACCTTCAGGTACGTGTCTGAGAGAGACCTCGCGAGGGGGCTCGTGATAGTGTTCTTGATGGTGGTGCTCGCCGCCGTGTCGGCGTCCACGTATATGTCCAAGATACCGCTGGAGGTGCTGGTGCCTCAGTTGGGCCAGGCCGGCGTGGACGCGTCCCAGCTGGGCGGCAGCATGGGTATGTTCGCGGGCATAGGGGTAGCCGTCAGCGTATTGATCGGTTTCGCGGTCTCCACGCTGCTGATGCACGGCGTCGCGACGCTTACGGGGGGAGGCGGGAACATGAAGAGGTTCTTCGCCATGCACGGCTTCGCTGCAACGCCTCACGTGTTGAACTACCTTGTGAGGCTCGTGGACTCGTTCATAACGTCGCCCAGCCAGCTTGCAGGCTACTTCGTGTCCAACAGGGACATCGAGAACAGCGTCCTCAAGGCCGTGATAGGCACCAACCTGTTCACCGTTTTCGGGTTAGCCGCCCTCATCTACATCACGTACGCGGTGGCGGAGAACTACCAGATAGGCAGAAGGAAGGCGTTCATCATAGCGTTGATGCCGTACATCCTGTACGTGGCGGTCAACCTGTTTTCGCCGACGAGCTAGCCCAAACCATTTCTATTCTTAGCATCGAGATATACACGACATGTCTAACCCTTACATTGAGCTAGACAAGAGGATACTCGGCGAGGCATATGGCAGCACCGAGGCCTTGGAGACCGTTACTACGCTATGTGACGAGTACGACAGCAGGTGGCCGGGAAGCGGGAAGGACCTGGAGAGCTGCGAGTACATGGCGGAGAAGCTGACGGAGCACGGGCTGGAGGAAGTGCACCTGGAGAAGTTCACCCTCCCGGGCTGGATACGCGGCGGCAGCAGCTTGGAGATTCTTGAGCCAAAGAGAAAGAGGATCGACTGCATCGCGTTGCCAATGAGCTGCGAGGGCAAGGTAGAGGCCGATCTCGTCTACCTGGGCACGGGGCCCCTCGGCGTATACGAGGAGATGCGAGACAGGATCGAGGGCAAGATAGTGATGGTGAACAGCGGCAACCCAGAAGGCATGGCGCGGTACCTCCACCGTAGCGAGAAGTACCAGAGGAGCGTCATGGCCGGAGCCGTCGGCTGGATATTCATGAACCACTACCCGGCTTATGGCCCGCCAACGGGTGGCATAAGCCCCATAGTGCCAGCGATAGGCGTCAGCCACGAGGACGGCATGTACCTGGCACGCCTCCTAGAGAGGAAGGATCGAGTCAGGCTGCGGTTGGAGACCAAATGCAGGAACCTTGACGTGGACACGTGGAACGTTGTAGCCGACTTACCCGGCGCAGGAGGCACCGACGAGTGGATAGTCTACGGGGCCCACTACGAGGGCCACGACATAGCCGTCGGGGCCCTGGACGACGCCACTGGAGCAGCCGTGGTCATGGAGATCGCCCGCATCCTGGCGAAGGATAGGGGCAGCCTCAAGCGGAACATGAGGTTCATACTCTTCGGCGCGGAGGAGATAGGGCTCCACGGCAGCAGGGCCTATGTCAGGGACCACCCAGAGCTGATGCCCAAGATAAGGTTCATGCTAAACTTCGACGCCGCGGGCCGCGCCGGCCGCCAGGGCTTCTGCGTCCACGGCTGGCCGGAGCTGGACCTGTTCTTCAGGGAGATCATAGCCGACATCGGCG
>CAYFYM010000114.1:0-2600 GCA_964347405.1 uncultured Candidatus Bathyarchaeia archaeon
GGCAGCAGGGCGCCTGTGAACCCCCAGCTGAAAGCCACCAGGACGCTCTTCAAGCCCAATATCTCTTTGAACCGGGGGGTCGACGGCGACAGCTTGAAGTACTGTGAACCCAACGCTAAACACCCAATAGGTTGTTCATCAAAAGCAATATTTATTAACTTGGTCTCGGGATCAAAGCAGCCTCATGAGCGCCACCAGCGGTATCCACTCCCCGTCCACCGCCAGCTCCACCAGCAGCCTGTTACGCCCCTTCTTGGAGAAAGCCCAGATAATCAAGTAGCCGTACCCCACGCCGAAAAGGAGCGCAAACATGTGCATCTGGAACAGCCCCAGAGTGAGGCAGTACATAAGCCATGGGAACAATAACGTGTTCACGGTGAACAGAAGCCTCCTCGTCGCTCCCAGGCCCAAAGCTATGGGCAGCGTTGTCACCCCTGATGCCATGTCTCCGTCCACGTCGCGGACGTCGCACAGGATCGTGTTCACCAGGATCTGGATGAATATGTACGTGAACGCCAAAGCTATCTTCGAGGTATCCACGGCCTGGCAGCTCGCCGGCAGCAGGGCGCCTGTGAACCCCCAGCTGAAAGCCACCAGGACGCTCTTCAAGCCCAATATCTCTTTGAACCGGGGGGTCGACGGCGACAGCTTGAAGCTGTAGAGGATGGACGCCGTGAAAGAGGCGACGATCACCGTGAGGGCTTGAGCCCCCACCGAGGCGCATAGCAGGAGGCACAACGCGGAGGCCACCATCGATGGTGCCAGGAAGAAGAGGCTGTCCCTTGATGCTGTCCACGGCCTGTTTATGGAGTCCTCGGCCACGTCGGTTGCCTTGTTCATGTTGTACACCGAGAAGGTCGCGAGAAAAGCGATCAACAGGATCTTGGGGTCGGCTTCAATGCCGTACAGCGTGGAGCTGAACGCGGCGACCATCGAGGCGTTCAGCGCCAGGAATATCGAGGTCGAGGTTAAGACTTCAAGAAGCCTCGACAAGCCTCCAATGGCTTCGGGTGGATACGGCCTAGACTGTGTTTTACCTTTTACAACCGTTTTGCCCACCATAGCCCCGGCTCCCCTTTTTGGGGATCGTAAAAGAGGTTTCAGGAGGCTGAATCTGAACGACGAATCCCTAGGTGAGCTACGAATTACCCGGCAGAGTGGGTTGAGGGGCGGTCTACGGACGCGTTTTTACGTGAAATGTGATGCTTCTTTTATGCGCCCCTCTCCCCCGCCATCTTTTTTTACATGTTCACGTCAATTCCTATGCTCACCGAACCTCCCTATTAACATATATTTTAGGTAGCAGCTTTCTTCTGTAATGACAAACTTCAAATATGCATGATGGAACATCATATTTAATAGACATTTCCCGCCTCCTTATATGTTATTTATTTCCTTTATGTAGAAATATTATCCAGTTATAACAATATTGTTTCAATATAACAACGTGTTGCTTTCTTAATAGTTATATATTATTAAGATATTTTATACTCATTTAACATATCTATAATCATCAATCAAATAAATCCGCAACGCGGTGAAGGGCAGGGGATTTAGAACAGGGTGACCGAGGCCAAGGCTAGCAAAGATAAACCGATCAGGGTTCTCCACGTGGACGACGAGAGGAACCAGCTCGAGTTCACCAAGATGTTCTTGGAGGAGCTGGACGGGGAAGTCACCGTGGACTCCGTGTCAGACCCCGTGGAGGCCATACGGCTTCACGGCAGGAACGGCTACGACGTCATCGTCAGCGACTACAAGATGGCCTCCATGACCGGCCTCGAGCTGCTGCAGAAGTTGAGAGAGAGGAGCGACGTCCCTTTCATCCTGTACACGGGGAGGGGCAGCGAGGAGGTGGCCGAGTCGGCGTTCAATGCCGGGGCGGACGACTACCTGAAGAAGGAAGCCGATCTCGGCCACTACCAGGTTCTCTCGAAGCGTATCAGGCAGACGGTTGAGAAGCACCGGGCTGAGGAGCTGTACCGCAGGGTCGTCGAGGAAAGCAGGGACGGCATCGTCATCCTCTCCGGCGGCAGGATAGTTTTCGCGAACGACGCCATGTGCCACATGCACGGCGGCGGCTTACCGGAGAGCCTCATCGGTAGGCCCTTGACGGGGTTAGTGGTCGAGACCGAGGAGGAGATCAACAGGCACCTTGACTCGATGGGGGGCGATGACGTGAACCGTTTGTTTGAGGTCAACTTCATAACCGGCACGGGCGCGGTGAGGACTGCCGAGGTCTCGGCGTCAAGGATCAGTTACCTCGGCAAACCGTCGATCCTCTGTTACCTCAGAGACGTATCTGAGAGGAAGCGTATGGAGGAGCGGCTTAAGTCGCTCATCGATAGAAAGCCTTCATAGAATGCTTACACTAAGCTGGCGGCTTTAAACGCTCCCTATTCTGCCTCAAGAACGAACATGGTATTAGTCTGGTAATCCCCAATCTCCCTCTTTTTTCTTGAACCACTGAGATATTGATTCTCCGGTGATGTTAGGATAAAATCATCGATAAAAAGGGATTAGAGTCGAAGAATGTCCCTACTGTCTCCATTTCTAAGTGGGTTCGACTCTACTCCTAGGAGAAAATAGCGGTGAATTTT
>CAYFYM010000115.1:0-4035 GCA_964347405.1 uncultured Candidatus Bathyarchaeia archaeon
AGCCCCCCGGGGGAGCGTTGACGTTCAAGGAACTGACGGTAGGCCCCCTCATCAAGGAGCATCCCGAGGTAGACCCATTGGAGGACGTCGCCGTCGTCATGTACACGAGCGGCACCACGGGGCGGCCCAAAGGCGTGATACTAACCAACTACAGCCTCGTCGCCAACGCGCTGCAGTCCTACCACTGGCTAAGGGGATGGGGCTACAGCGCCAAGCCCCAGCCCCAGGGGTGGCCCGTCGTGCTGTGCGCTCTCCCCTTCTTCCACAGCTACGGTCTCGTGGTGCTGAACGAGGCGGTGAGCTTCGGGTGCACCCTGGTGCTGCTGCCCAACCCGACGCCGCTGGACATCATGAAGGCCACGGACACTTACAGGATCACCCATTTCCCCCTGGTGCCGAGGCTCATCAGGGAGATACTGCAGCACCCAGACCTGAACAGGTACGACCTCACGAGCCTGACCCACTGCGCCTCCGGGGGAGCCATGATCCAGGCCGAGCACATGCGGGAGTTCGAGAGGGTCTCCGGCGCCAGGATGTACCAGGGGTACGGGCTCACCGAGGCGGGCCCCAGCGTATCCGCCACCCCCGTGGAGGGGGAGCCCAACTACGCAAGCGCCGGCCTGCTCTACCCGGACACCGAGGCCAGGATACTGGACCTCCAGCTCGGGGAGGTGGAGATGCCCCCAGGCGAAAAAGGAGAGATCACCGTGCGCGGCCCCCAGCTCATGAAGGGCTACTGGGGCAGCCCCAAGGAGACCGCCGAGGCGATGAGGGACGGCTGGCTCTACACCGGCGACATAGGCTACATGGACGGCGACGGCTACCTGTACATCGTCGGGCGTAAGAGAGACAGGATCGTGGCCCGCGGCCACACGGTCTGGCCCACCATGGTGGAGCAAACCCTAGAGAGCCACGGCGCCGTAGAGGCGGCCATAGCCTTCGGCGTCCCAGACCCCCTCAGATGCTCCACGGACATCCGCGCCGCCGTCAAGCTGGCGGACGGCCATGAGGCTTCAAGCGGGCTGGAGCGTGAGCTCGTAGCGCTCTGCGCCCATCGACTGGAGGAGTACCAGGTACCCACGGCGATAGTGTTCAGGGACGAGCTGCCCATGACCGCCATGGGCAAGGTGGACCGCGCCGCCGTCATAGCCGAGGTGGACGAGAGGATCAGGGAACTCATGCAGGGCGGCGAAACGTCTGAGGAGACGCCCTGATGTCGCCTAGAGAAACCGAATAAAAAATTGTAGTGCGTGTTAGTCTGAGAACTGTATCCCCAGCCCTCCCCTGCTATGGTTCACCAGGTCTACGACGAAGCTGCCCAGCTTCTCGAGCCTGGCGCTCCGCCTGTTGTGTATGGACCCATACGAGATGAGCTTCAACTCCCGGAGTATCCTGGCGTTCAACTTCAGGGTGGAAAGGGGTATACCGTACTCCTCCGACAGCTGCTTCAGGAGGCTGGTGAGCGACTGGTCTCTCTCGGAGACGGCGTTTAGCACTAGAAGCTGGTTGTCGTTAAGTGTACGGAGAATCAGTCTGCGGAGGTTATCGACTCCGCCCGAAGATATTGGAACTGATGCACATCCATCACTTGCACAATAGCCACGCCCAGCCTTTTTAAGATTGTTGGGTAGCTGGACCTGTCCAGCCCGATACCGGGAAACCGTTATCACCGACGCCGTGGTATGAGGGAGTTGATCGGATTGTCGGACGACCCCTACCTCCTGATACTTGACCACGACATCGAGGAGTACAGATCCTGCAGCTTCCACTGGGACTGCGAGAACTGCACCAGGAACCTCTGCATAAGCCTCGTCGGGGTGGCGGATCTGCCGTCCCTCTACGGCCACTTCAGGATACTGGGGTTCGCCAACAACAAGGACCACGAGGACCACGTCGCCGTCGTCAAGGGCGAGGTCTCAGGGAAGGACGGCGTGCTCACCAGGCTTCACTCCTCTTGCCTCACAGGCGACACGCTGGGCTCCCTCCGTTGCGACTGCGGCCCCCAGCTCCACACCGCCCTCGCGCTCCTCGAACAGGAAAAACACGGGATCCTCCTCTACATGCAGCAGGAGGGCAGGGGCATCGGGCTCGTCAACAAGATAAGGGCCTACCAGCTACAGGACGCCGGGTTCGACACCTACGACGCCAACCTCCACCTAGGCTTCGAGCCAGACGAGAGGGACTACGAGGTGTCCGCGGCCATGCTGGACAAGCTGGGGATACAGAGCGTGAGGCTTCTCACCAACAACCCGGACAAGGTTAGGCAGCTCGAGAGGTTCGGCGTCGAGGTCGCGGAGCGAGTGCCGCTGGAGGTCCCCGCGCAGGAGCACGACGAACGCTACTTGAAGACGAAGAAGGAGCGATTCGGGCACAGGCTCAGGCTGTGAACGAGGGCGTCCAATATTCTGTAACTAGTTTGAAATACTCGGTGAAATTCAGTATGACCACCCGGGTAGGGAACATGGAGCAGAGAGTCAACCCCACAGCTCGCCTCACCGGCACCGCGATCCTGGCGGCGCTCGTGCTGGTCTTCGACTACACCCTCAGGTACTCGGGTCTGAAGATACCTTTCCCCTGGTTCCCGGACCTCAAGTTCGACTTCACGGGGGTCCCGATAGCCCTCAGCCTCCTCATGTACGGGCTGCCGTCGGCGACTACGACGTCGCTGGTGGCGGGTCTCGGCATATTCGCCAGGAGCGGTAACCTCATATCAGCCGTCATGAAGGCGGCGGCCGAGCTCTCCACCCTCGCCGGGTTCTGGCTTGGCCTCTACCTGGCCGGCGTCTCCGGCTGGGAGGGATTCAAGAGCAGGGTCGCCGCGTATAGCGTAGGCCTTCTTTGCCGCGTCGTAGTGATGTCCGTGGCCAACATCATCGTTCTCCCCAACTTCTTGGGAGTCCCCCTGGAGGTGGCCTACGGCCTGATGCCCCTCATAGCCGGGTTCAACGTCGCCCAGGGGCTCATATCCCTCGGCCTAGGCAGCTACCTCTTCGACGCCGTCGAGAAGAGGCTCCCACACTGAGTCCTCTGATCTTAAATCCTCTGAAACCCTTATCCAGTTGATCAAGTTGAAGGAAACCGCTTACCAATGGGTAGACGAGAACGAGAAGAGCATCATAGAGTGGAGCGACAAGGTCTGGGAGTTCGCCGAGCTCGGGCTCCTCGAGTTCAAGACGTCCGAGTACCTCTCAGGCGTCGCCGAGGGGCACGGGTTCAAGGTGGAACGCGGCGTCGCCGAGATGCCCACCGCCTTCATGGGCACGTGGAGCAAAGGCAAGGGACCCACCATAGGCATCCTGGGGGAGCTGGACGCCCTAGCGGGCATCAGCCAGAAGGCTGTGCCGTACAGGGAAGCCGTCAAGGAGGGGGCGCCCGGTCACGGCTGCGGCCACAACATCTACGGCGCAGGCGCCGTCGCGGCGGCCATCGCCCTCAAGAAAGCCATGGAGGAGCACGAGGTGAAGGGCACCGTGAAGGTGTACGGGTGCCCAGCCGAGGAGACCCTCGTCGGCAAGATATGGATGGTGAAGCACGGGCTGTTCGACGGCGTCGACGCCGTGCTGGCCCACCACCCGGGCAGCTCCAACACAGCGGGCACGGGCAGCGGCAACGCCATGAACAGCTTCAAGGTCCACTTCTACGGCAGAACCGCCCACAGCGCCGGCGACCCCGAGAACGGCATAAGCGCCCTGGACGCCGTGGAGCTCATGAGCAACGGCGTCAACTTCATGCGGGAGCACATAATCGAGAAAGCCCGCGTCCACTACATCCACGAGGAGGCCGGCGGCCAGCCCAACGTGGTCCCCGCCTACGCCAGGACGTGGTACTACGTCCGCGCCCCCGAGAGGGCGCAGGTCGAGGAGATATACGGCTGGGTACTGGACATAATACAGGGCGCCAACCTGATGGCCCGGACCACGAGCAAGCTGGAGTTCCTCACGGGCTGCTACAACAAGATCCCCAACAAGACGCTGGCGGACCTCGTCGTCAGCCAGATGAGGGAGATAGGCGCCCCCACCCACACGGAGGAGGAGC
>CAYFYM010000116.1:0-3483 GCA_964347405.1 uncultured Candidatus Bathyarchaeia archaeon
TTGAAGAGGCCCTTGTCCACGTAGCCGAGGACGGGGCCCATGAGGACGCCGAAGCCCATGAGCCAGACGACATCCGGTATACGGGTCTTGGAGTAGATGAGGCCGCTGACGTAGCTGACGAGTAAGGTCAGGGACACGAGTATGATGAGGTTCTCTACGTGCATCTTGTCCCTTCCCCTGTGCGCCCCGTCTCCCCCTCACGCGTGGACCACCGGTGAGGTTCATCCATCGAGAAGGAAAAGACGTCTACATTCGTGCCTTTGAAGCCCAAACCTACACGCTTCTGGGTACACGCAGATGCGAAGGCAATATAAGCTTATTGAACGACCCCGATACTTCATAAAAACCAGTAAAAAAGCTATTTTTTCCCTGATCTAGGTTTCTTCCTGGAAGGATTAAGGTTATGACGACGAGGAGTGGAGTACGCGCAGAGACACTCAGCCGCCGTCGGCCAGGAACCCGGTCAGATCGCCGAGATCGGGGGCCTTCTCCAAGCCCCGGATCGCCTTCAGCAACTCCCGTGCCCTATACTCTTCCATCTTGAAGCTGGCGCACTCCATGAACTTCTCGTCCACCTCGTGGCCCATGAACGGCTTCTCGGGGGTCCCCCGGTACTCCTCCGCCGTCCTCCTTATGACCCGCCCGTCCACGAGCTCCACCTCCAGGATGCTCCGCATCTTGTCTACACCCATGGAGGCTATATTGTCGTCGTGGATGGTCCTCACCCTCCTCATCGCGTCCACGACGTCCGGGCGCGTCACGAACTCCGTGGTGTACTCGTGGAGCCCCGCCCGCCGCCTCAAGAGGATGGAGGCCAAAGCGAAGTTGAGGCTGAACTTGGCCTGTAGACCAGTGACGGGCTCGCTGTACCTGAGGGGCTCCAGTATGTTAGGCCCGGCCCTAAGCCTGATCTCCCTCACGTCCTCAGGCTTCAAGTCCTCCTCAAGCACGATATCCAGCATGGCGTCCATGGAGGGCTGGCCGAGGCACCCGCATGGATACATCTTGAAGGTGGCGCCGGGGTGGACCAGGGCGTAGGGGTTTCCCATCCTCCCCACCATGAACTCCGGGTCGGAGCCGTGGCCCAGGATCTCCATGAACCCCCACCGCCCATCCAGGGCGTTCAGGTCCGCGGTGAACCCACGCATCGCGAGCGTGCTGGCGGTCACCCCGTTTGAGGCCGCCATCCCGGCGTGCAGCGGCTTGGTCATGGTCCCGAAGTTCACCCGGATGCCTGAGGTGAGGCTGGCCGTGATGCCTAGGGCGTGCCGCAGCCCCTGCTCGCGTAGCCCAAGGAGCCTCCCCGAGGCGGCGAAAGCCCCGAAGGCGCCTATCGTCCCCGTGGAGTGGAACCCCCGCCTGTAGTGATCGGGTTTAATGGTCTCCGCTATCTTGCACTCCACCTCGAAGCCCGCTATGAAGGCGTCCAGGAGATCGCCGCCGGAGCACTCCACCGTCTCCCCCACGGCTAGCGAGGCAGCCAACACGGGAACCGTGGGGTGGGTCATGAGGCCGTATATTCTGCTCGGCGATGTCGAGAGCTGGGTGTCGTCGTAGTCGTCGGCGTGGCCGCTGGTGCCGTTCACCAGCGCCGCATCCATGGGACTCGACTTGAAGCCATAACCTATGACGGTGGCGGCGGGCTTCCCGCCCCGGCTCTCGACGAACTCCGCGAGCTTACTGGCGCAGTCGGTCCTGGACCCGGCCAGCATCACGGCGACGCCGTCGACGATGTGCTCCACCGCCTTCTCCCTCACGTCAAGCGGAGGAGAGCCATCGTCCATTAAGAAACCGACGACCTCGTCAGTCAGCGAACGCATAACAGATCACCTCCATAGAACCCGGGAAATGTAATTAACATCTCCTCTGGAGCGAAGCCCGAGCCTATCCTGTCCGTGGGGGAGGAAGGGCCGATTGGGACCGGGGGAGTCGAGCCGAATTGCATTGAAAAACACGTTTTGAGGTGGTGGAGCCGGAGGGTTTTTAAATAATTATACAAGGACTTGTGAGAAATTAATGAAAGATGAGGGGTTTCCCCATTTTAATAATGTGTTGAGTGATTTTTTTGCTTCTGGTTTAGAGTTCTAGATATCATAGATGGCTCCGCGCACGCGAAAAGGGATCAATTCCATATTAAAACAAAAGATAGCCTTTAAATCAGTTAGTTTAGGTGAAATAACTGGTTTGTTTGTCAGTCAGAAAAGTTAAGCAACCTACACGAAGAGTTGCGCGGAACAAGTATCTGATTACCTGGAACCTTCTCCTGAACCGTGAAGACCTGGAAAAGATATCATTTAGACCCGAGGCCCTCAAAAAGGGACTCAGCTACCTGAAGAACGTGGCCAAGGGAACAGGGCTCACAGTCTACAGAATAGTCGAGATGGGGGAGATCACACGCCGCACGCGTCTCGGCACTATCCCGGCGTCGGCGAACCCCAGCGGCGTAGCCATCGCGGAGGCGAAAAGCCTCAAGGAAGCCAGGAGGATGGTCGACGAATGGGTTGAAGGATTAACCTATGGAGGAATACCCGTGGGGGGACGCCTCGAATACGAGATCAAGCCGCTGATGGAGCTGACAGGGAGGTGAGGAGATGACGTTCACTGTCGCAGGCGTCGTCAGATACGACCAAGTTGTCCTGAAGACGGATACGCTGGAGTTCAAGACCAACAGCACGCTCGTGCTGGCACCTGTACTAAGGCTACCTGAGCAAGGAGGCTCCTTCGACCCCACCGCCCCCAGGACGCTCACGATAGTCGCGGACCAAATCACCATCGATGACCACGCCGAGATCACGTATGACCTAGACGGCCGCTCAGGATACGACCCGGATACACCCGCACCGCCGCAGGGAGGCACGGTCCCCAACGGCAGCAACGGCTCATCCATCACCGGGACGGGACCCTACCCTCAAGCAAGTAAAGGCGGGGACGGCAGGCCCGGGACGACGGGGCTGAGGGGAAACCCCGGCATCAACGCCCCAACGCTGGAGATATTCGCCAACGATGTGTCACAAAACTACTCCGACGCCATCAAGATCGACTTCAAGGGGCAGGATGGAGGAAAAGGCGGGAAGGGCGGAGACGGGGGAAACGGAGGAAACGGCCAGAAAGGAGCCCCGTCAACAACCAGCGACTCGTGGTACGACGGCGACGAATGCACAAGGGAGCCGGGGCGCGGAGGAAACGGAGGAAAAGGCGGAGACGCGGGGCTACCTGGAACGGGAGGCGCAGGAGGAAACGGAGGAAACATCAAGGTCTTCGTGAAAGACTCATCGCTCACCGCTGTAAACGGCTGGACCTACATAGTCAGGGGCGGAAAAGGCGGAGACGCCGGCACCCCGGGCGCACGAGGCAGCGGCGGGGCAGGCGGAGCCCAAGGAGACCACAACGACCCATGCCCCCGGCGAAACGAGTACCGGGGCACCGACGGCCCACCCGGCCGCTCGATGGATGAGATAGACACAGACTGGGCGACGAACTACC
>CAYFYM010000117.1:0-19885 GCA_964347405.1 uncultured Candidatus Bathyarchaeia archaeon
CGGTGATAAGCGCCGCCGAGGAATTCACCGCCGTGCTGCTGGGTGGAGTCATATTACGGGTATTACTGGCGCTAGGGCTGCCGTAGTAATACGGCGGTATTAAGCGCGTAGAGGGGCTAGAGGCGGGGGTTCATGTACGCGATCCGGGGGTTACCGGGGTCGTTGTTGTCTATGACTATGTCAGCCTTCCTCTGGGGCGCCGAGTGTATGTGGTACAGCTTCTGGCCGGGGATGTACCTGTTCATGTAGAGCTCCTCGGCTTCCGAGCTGTCATTTATCGCCCTCTCCAGCCCTCGGCGCAGAGACTCCTCGAAAGTGACGTCTAGGTATATCTTCAGGTCCCAAACATGTTCGAGCTCGGGTCGGAGGAGAAAGACGCCGTCGAAGAGAAGCACGGCGTCTCTCCGCGCCTTCTTGAACGGCTCGTCGAGCCTCTGGTCGAGCCTGTAGTCGAAGGCCTTGTCCGTGTACACCAGGCTTCCGCCCGGCCCCAGGGGCAGGAGGAGGTAGTCGAGTAGCGCCCTGTAGTTGAAGCTGTCCAGGTAGTAGCCCTCGGGGTCCATCCTCCCCCGAGCGTGCCTCAGCCTCAGGGGGTTGTGGAACCAGTCCATGCTCGACCGGATTACCTCCCGGCCCCTCTCCTCGAGGAGAGGCTTGAGCTCGTCGGCGAAGACGGTTTTCCCGGCGGCGTCCACGCCGTCTATGGCGACCCGGACCGGGTGACGCCGCTGGATGCTGTTGATCATCTCGGCGATCCCCTTGAGCAGGGTCTCTCGGTCCACCATCTCCGCTCCTCTACCCAATACTCGCTGCTCTATGTAAAATCATTGCAGCCAAGGCTTCATATCTATATACATTCCCGGGTTTGGGGTGGCTCTGCACCCGGGTTTTCACCACTTTTATCTGGCTGCAGGCTACTATGGTTCGATCACCTTTGGAGGACTACTACGAGACCAACAGGAGACGCTGGGACGAGCTCGTGGAGATACACGCCGGGTCGGACGAGTACGACCTGGAGGGCTTCCTCGCGGGAAAGAACAGCCTCCACCGCGTGGAGCTTGAGGCTCTGGGAGACGTCGAGGGGAAGAGCCTCCTGCACCTCCAGTGCCACTTCGGGCTGGACACCCTGAGCTGGGCGAGGCTCGGCGCAAGGGCTACCGGCGTGGACTTCAGCGAGTCGGCCATCGAGCTGGCGAGGCGGCTGGCGGACAGGATAGGCGTCGAAGCCGAGTTCATCTGCAGTAACGTGTACGACCTCCCGGAAGCCCATGAGGGGGATTACGACATCGTGTATACGAGCTACGGCGTCCTCTGCTGGCTCCAGGACATCCGGGAGTGGGGCCGCATCATAACCCGCTACCTGAAGCCGGGCGGCGTTTTCCTGCTGGTCGAGTCCCATCCCTTCATGTGGATGTTCGACGACGAGTCCGAGGGGCTTGAGCTGAGGTACGGCTACTGGCACAGCGACGAGCCTCTCAGCTGGGAGACGGACGGCACATACGCCGACGAGGACGCCAAAGTGACAAACAGGAAGACCTACGAGTGGCAGCACACCATCGCTGACGTCCTGAACAGCCTCATCGACGCAGGCCTCACCATCAGGGAGATCGGGGAGTACCCTCACCTCCCATGGAGGTACGTCCGGAAGGCGGAGAAAGGAGACGCTGGGCTCTGGAGGATACCAGGCGACCCGCTGCCCCAGCTCTGGAGCGTCAAAGCTGTCAAGACCTGACGAATCGTGAAAGGCGTGAACTATTCATCGAATCTATAGCCCTTTTCGGGCGGCATCCACTTTATCCCCCTTCTATCCTGGATGGACCTCATGACGGTCGCAAGGTACTCCCAGTGCTCCAAGTAGTTGGGGCCTAGGTACCGGACCCTCTGCTCCATGATGATTGGCCTCCATTTCTCCCAGCTCATGATGATGACCGCACCGACGGCATCATAGATCATCTCGGAGTCGATCAGCCCTTTCTTCAGTAGCACCCCGTAGTTGTTGAATGCGTTCCAGAGAGACAGTCTCTGGGCATACGCCTTCGGGTTGTTGTCGGAGCCATACTTCCTCTCGAAGTCGGCGTAGTCGTCCCACTCCATGTACATGGTCTCCAAGTAATCGGACATACCCTCCTTGTTAGACATGATGCTGTGCAACGACATGAAGAGCTGTGCAGACCTCGTCCTGTTGGAGTTCCTCAGAACCATCGCGTCGTACAGGATGGAGACCGTGATACCGAGGAGGGGGAGGACGTAGATTACCTGGTCGAGGGTGACCATGATACGGAGTACTGTGACGCTGGAATAAAATTATCTATTAGCCTTTAAGCGGTGGCTTGCTTCTTTGCAGTTTTTTCATCCTCAACGATGTTGCTCCTCCCCACCCCGTTGTTTCCATCTTTTATGCTGAAAGTAGAGCCGCCGCCGTGATGCCGAGCCGCGAGAAGGCCGACGCCGAGTACACGGCCAAGCGCGCGTCGGCGCAGAGGGGCGGGTAACCCCTAAAAAGAGGGGCAGCCCATCATCATCCATGAAGCCTTTCCCAGTTTTACTCACGTTCGACCTCGACGGCGAGACGGCGTTCGAGGAGATGCACCCAGGCATCCCCTACTGGGTCACCCAGGGAGGGTACGGCCCCAGGAAGGGGGTCTACAGGATAATGGACCTCCTCGACGAGTACGAGATCAAGGGCACCTTCTGTGTCCCAGGCCTGACCGCTGAGCGGTACCCGGAGGCCGTGGAGGAGATAGTGAGTAGGGGCCACGAGCTTGCGTGCCACGGCTACACCCACAGGGGCTACAACGCCTTGGAGCCGGGGCAGGAGCGGGAGTGGATAGTGAAGAGCAGGGAGATACTCGAAGAGTTCACGGGCGCCAGGGTCGTGGGCCACAGGACGCCCAGGTGGAGGCCCTCGATGCACACCCACGGGTTCCTGGAAGAGCTGGGGTTCAAGTGGAACAGCGACTACATGGGCGCCGAGGAGTGCTTCTACAACGAGATCGACGGAAAGGAGTCTGGGCTCTTAGAGATTCCTGTGGCGTATAACCTCGACGACTGGACCTTCTTCTATGACTGGGGGGCCACGGCAGCCGAGACCGTCGACGTATGGGAGATAGAGTTCGATGCGAGGTACAGGGACAGGAGCCTTTTCTGCCTGACTAACCACCCCCAGGTAACGGGAAGGCCGTCCAGGCTGCTCTGCCTCAAGGGGATAATAGAGCATATCTCGGAGCACCCCGACGTGGAGTTCATGAAGGCAACCGACTATGTCCGGGAGTACTGGGGATAGCCTCGGCGCCTCTGACCCTCCAGGCCAGGCTGATGATGAACCCGAGGAACAGGATCAAGGAGCCGCTGATGTACGGGTAATCATAGTTCAAGTCAAACACGTACCCAGCCCAGAGGGGCCCGATTATCCGGCCGAGACTCATGAAGCTGTTGCTTAGGCCGAGTACGACGCCCTGTCCGAGGGTGGTGTTCTTGGAGATCACGGAGAGTATGCTGGGCCTGAGAAGGGTCTTTGACAGTATGAACAGGGCGGTGGCTGCCAGGATCAGGGGATAAGTGTCGGCGTAAAGCATCAAGAGGAAACACAGAGACCCGGCCAGGAGGCTGCCCCTTATCACCTTGCTCTCCCCGAGAAGCCTCGTCAAGGGACCCGTCAGCAGGCCTTTCCCGAGGGCGCTCGCGACGCCCACGACCATCAATATCACCCCCACGCGATCTGGGCCGTAACCGAACTTGGCGGAGGCGTATAGCCCGAAGATCGCCTCGAAGTTGGTCAACCCGAAGCTCAGCAGGAACGCTAGGAAGAATAACACGCCGAAGCTGCCCGTCAGGGCTCCACGCAGCCCCTTCAACGGGGACTGAAGCTGGATCCCTGGCTCGCCTGAGGCATTCTGTAGAGACTCTGGAACCAGCAGGTAGACGAACACCGCCGCCACGAGGGTGAGCCCGGAGGAGACGAAGAAGGGAAGCGACAGGCTCTCCGTGCCCAGCAAGCCGCCGAACCCCGGCCCGATTATGACGCCGAGCCCCATCGCCGAGCCCAGGACCCCGAGGCCGCTTGCCCTGTCATCCTCGGTGGTCACGTCGCTCACGTACGCCATGGAGGACGAGAGCGTGGCGCTGGACAACAGGCCCGAGGCCGCCCGCACCAGCAGCAGCAGATAATACTTGTCAACGAGGCCCATGAGGAACGTGCTAACGAAGTAGCCTGATAACCCGATGAGTAGAACCGGTTTCCGTCCCATGCGATCCGATACAGCTCCCCAGAACGGCGCAAACACGAACTCCACCATGGAGGCGACGGCGGCCAATATCCCCAGCTCCCTTCCCCCGACGCCGAGAGCCTCGATGTAGAAGGGGAATATGGGCATAACCATGCCGAACCCCAGCATGACGACTACCATGGCGAAGCTGAGCACAGCTAGGCTGCGGCGGTTCCCGGACAAGTCGACCCACCGACTAGGCTTCGGCGTCGAGGACCCTCACGACTCCTTGGTCCCCGTCGACGACCACACGGTCCCCGGTCTTGAGGCGGGTCGTGGCGTTTCCACAGCCCACCACGGCGGGGATGCCTATCTCCCTAGCTACGATGGCGGCATGCGCCAGCGGCATACCGATGTCCGTTACAACCGCCGCCGCACGGGGGAACAGAGGGGTCCAGCCGATGTTCGTGGTGCTGGTGACGAGTATCTCGCCTTTCTGCAGCAGATGCCCCTCGTCCAACGAGTTTACCACTCTGACGGTGCCCTCGAACACGCCCCCTGAGCCGGGGTTGCCCCGTAGCGTGGACGAGTCTTCGTCTTCGATGGTTTGTCGACTGGAGTCGTAGACGTCGATTCTGCGGTCCGGGCTCCGAGCCCAAGTGAATGGGTTGAAGGGGCCGCTGATGACGGAGGGGCACTCCGGGAGCGCTCTAAGCCTTCGGTCTGTCTCGCGTCGAGCCGGAATATATTCAAGTGACTCGTTGTTGCCTTCGAACACCTCCTCAAGCTCGGAGTACGTCAACAGGAAGACGTCGTCCCCGAGGCCGGTCAGCTCCCCAGCTCTCAGATACAGCTCCCTTACGACAGAGACGGCCCTCGTTATCTCGGACCTGATGTGTTCCCTCTCCACGCTGAGGGACGCGAACCTGTCCAGCTGTTTCCTGGTCTTCCGGGCTTTCCCCGGGTACGCTTCCTTGAACCTCCCCCAGGCCTCCTCGAACCTGGTTTTCTGTCTCTCCCTGATCTCATCTAAGTCGAAGGGGTTCGCTTCGTGGAGCTCTATCTGTTCTTCGAGCCAGGCTGGGTCCTCGTAGGGTCTGGGGGCGTGCAGGTGCCACTCGTCCGGGAACCTGTGCCCATTGGCCTCCAAGTACGCCTCCCTCGACAACTCGCCGCGGGTTATCTTTGACACCCCGGTCATCAAGCCGAGGCTCTCAAGCTCCTCGGCGGTGTTGCCGACGGTGGACATGAGGAGGTCGGCTTCCTCCTTGCCCACGAGCTTCTTCAGCTCGCCTGCGAGTCTCATCCATGGCATCTGGTAGTGCTCGTTGATGGTCTTCAGCATAAACCCGTTCCTGGTGAACAGGGGCTTTACCTCTTCACGCCAGAGCATATGTAGCTGCGTCGTCGCATCGGCTTTCCTGATTTCCTCGATTAGGGCCTTGCATTTCCCGGGGTTGGTCTCTATGAACTCCGGGATCTCTTTCGTATATCGTCTCACGTTTCTCTGCCACTTGAACTCCCCGGGTATTATCCCGAGTATGTCTCGGTAGGATAGTTGAAGCAGATGCAGGGTCGCGTCCGGGAGCTTCCCGAATGCGGGCTCAAGCATCTTGGGGCCCCTCTTCTTGCCGTAGATCTTGCTAACGACAGATAACGCGACGCTCATGTTGAAGTATGGGCGGCCGGCGATGTTACCGACGGCGGGGACCCCCTTGACCTCCCACTCCTGGATTTCGAGGAAGAATATCCTCCATATGCTCCACGTGCTGGGCTTCATGATGCCTGGAAGGTTCTCGCCCACGCCAGCGCCGCACCAGAGGTAGTCGCCCAGCAGGCTCTCGTTGTAGTATCCCTTCTTGGGGTCGTGGACGTTGAGGGTCGTTATGGGGCGGGACTGGAGGAGATAGAGGCGGTCGTCAGCCACGGCCCACTCTATGTCCTGGGGCGACCCCAGGTCTTCCTCCAGCCTCAAAGCGGTTCCGTAGAGCTCCCCGCTGAATGCCTCAAGGTCCCTGGGTCCATGATAGCTTCCATCCCGTCGGTTGAACGTGAAGCCGAGGGCGTCTGCCTCACCAGAGACCAGTTTATCGCCCAGCCCATGGACGTAGTTACCCAGCATGGTGTGTCTGCCGGACACCGGGTCGACTGTGAAGAGGACCCCGGCGTATTTCGAGTCCACGAGCGACTGGACCACCACGGCGATCTCCTGCTCACCCTCCAGGCCGTGGACCTCGCTATAGGACCTTACCCGCTCAGAGACCCGGCTGCTCCAGACGGTTTGGATGGCTTCGAGGATCTCCTCCTCGCCCTGCACACCCAGCACGGTCTCGAACTCGCCGGCGAAGCTCGTCTCGCTGGAGTCCTCGCTCAGGGCAGATGATCTGACCGCGAAGGCCTTCGCGTTGTTCTCCCTGAGCCGGTTTACATTCTTTTTGATCTGCTCCCTGGCCTCTGGCAGGAGCCCGTCCTCGTTGAAGGCCTGGGTCAACAACACGAACCCATCCGGAACCGGGTACCCCTTCTGATATAATCGAGCCAAGGTGCCTCCTTTCCCCCCCGCGTAGGGGGTGGATTCCTCGTTTATCTCGCTGAAAGACTGTACTCTCTGTATTCTTTCCATCCTTTTCTCCTTTCATGGACCCGCATCAAACGTTAAAAGCAGAATTATCTTATCATATGATATATTATGGCTTCCTCCAGGCCCCTCGGCAGTCTCCAGCAGGCTATCTTGCTGCTATTATGGAGCGACGAATACTATGGGCTAGAGATCCAGCGAAGACTACGTTTTCAGGGTAAAGACGTTGGCCCTGGACAGCTATATCCTGCACTGCGCAGGCTGGAGGAACAAGGCTACATCAGCAGCCGTGAGGTCGCGCGGGTCGGAGCCAACCGGGTCTATTACTCGATAACAGATATGGGAAAAAATACAGTCGTCGACACCCTGATGGAGGTCATGTATAACTTCAGGTACATCAGCCTTGATTTCCTGCGCCCGTATCTCGAGGAAGCGGCTGAGAAAGCGGATATCCAACCGGGTGAGACGGTTCTCGACCTGTCAAACCCGTTGATGGAGAAGCTGCGGATGAAGATCATCGAGAAAAATCAGCCAGGCGGGAGGTATCTGCTCGTGAACACGGTGCCGGATTTCGCCGGCTTGTTGAGTGAGTGGATCGCGTCTGAGGAGCTTGACTCCGTTGAACTCATCGATCGCGAAGACGTTGAACGGCTGCAGGATGGGAGCGTTGACACAGTTCTCACGTTTTACAATGTCTTCGAGTTAAACTTCGACTGGGTCATAGGGCAGTCCCTGAGGCTCCTCCGCGTAGGCGGTAAACTGGTGATGTGCGACATAGAGGCCAGGGAAGAGAACACCATCCGTGACGACATCTACAGGATGTACATGCCGGGGCACAGCAAGAGCGGGATCCATGAGACCCTCAACGAGGAACTCGAGAGAAAAGGGATGAAGACCCTGGTCTATGAGAAAAAGAGAGGTTTAATTACAGCGATTTTCCGGAAAGGAAGTTAATACACGGGAAAAATCGCTCAAAAACCCGGTTTCGGACAGAGCTAAGAGAAGCAGAGGGAATGATGCTCTTCTACGGGGTACCCAGAAGGATCCACTGAAGAAAATGGCCCATGTCAGGCTAGGTACACCTCGGCCTGCTTAGCCGTGGCCCTGTGGTACCTCTCCTTTATCAGCTCGGTGAACTCGGCTACGTAGCCCGCCTCTACCAAGTTCACTGTGCAGCCGCCGAACCCGGCGCCAGTCATCCTTGCGCCCACCACCTCGTCCATGTCAATGGTGGCGTCGACGAGGGCGTCCAGCTCCATGCAGCTCACCTCGTAGTCGTGGCGGAGGCTCTCGTGGCTCTCGTACATGAGGTTGCCGAAGCCCTCGGCGTCTCCCGTCTCGAGGAGCCCCACGGCGTCGAGGACACGCTGGTTCTCGTTGACGACGTGCCTGGCTCTCCGCTGGATGACGGCGGGGAGCTCGTCCCAGTGTTCCACCAGAGTCTCGTGGGACACGTCCCTGAGGGCCTTCACCTCGGGGTCGCTCCTCGAGATTATCCTGACGGCCTCCACGCACTGGGCCCGCCTCTCGTTGTACGCCGAGCCCGCGAGCTCCCTCTGCACCATGGTGTTCACGACGACGACGCGGTGCGTTGGCTGCATGTCGACGAGCCTGTGCTCGTTGGTCCTGCAGTCGATGAAGAGCGCCCGCCCGTGCACACCGAGGCACGCGACGAAGTGGTCCATTACGCCGCACTGTACGCCGACGAACTCGTTCTCGGCGCGTCTACCGAGGTAGGCCGCCTCCACCGGGTCCAGCTCCAGCCCGTTCATGTCCTGGAGGGCGCGGAGGGTGGCCATAAGCAGCGCGGCGGAGCTGCTGAGCCCCGCCCCGAGGGGAACGTCCCCCGCGACGACCATGTCCGCCCCCTTCAGGCCGTGGCCTTCCGTTCGCAGCGTCTCCACAACGCCTTGCACGTAGTTGCTCCAAGGGCGATCCAGGTCCAGCTTCGTGCCGTCGACGGTGAACTCCTTGCCTTGCCGGAAGTCGGCGGCGTAGACGCGGAGCCTGTCGTCCGACCGCGGCTTGGCGGCGACGTAGACGTGTCTGTCGATGGGGGTGGGCAGAACGTAGCCGTCGTTGTAGTCCGTGTGCTCGCCGATTAGGTTGACGCGGCCAGGCGCCTTGTAGACCGTTGGCTCCCCGCCGTAGACCACCGTGAAGACCTGTCTGGCCTTGAACTCCACGTCCACATCCTCGGATGGGTGTATCTTATACACAAGACCAACTCTCACGGAGCCGTCGAGGCTCCACTCAGCTTTATCGGGGACAGGAAACCATCCACGGCTTTCAAAGCGTCATCCTCCTCCGTGAAGACCAGCATCTCCAGAGCCTTGTTGCCGTTAAGCATCGCAGAGGGTTTGCGGCCGGGCTGCTCCCGGTACAGAAGCAGCAGCGGCTTGCCCCACTGCTCTGCCTTGGCGACCTCGTACCCGACGCCCAGGCTTGGCGCCGAGACCTCGGCCACCACGGCGTCCGCCTCCCTGAGCCACTCAACGTCTCTCTCGTATATCCACGCGTCGTCGAAGCTCGCGTCCTCATCAGTCGAGTAGCCGAAGCTGTTCTCGGTGAGGACCTTCCCGTGGCCGGAGAGGTGCCGTATGAGCCTCTGGAACCAGCCTCTGTCGGGGTCGCCGCCCCTTATGCTGCCGGAGAAGTAGATCTTCATGAATACACTGGAGACGCGTACACAAATAAAGTGAGTGAGGTGGGCTACCACTTCTCACTGTGTATCTTGGACTCGTCGTACCTGTCGCCGGGGGGCTTCTCCTCGGCTGGGTGGCCGACGGAGACGATGCACAGCGGCGTCACGTGGCCCGGTATACCCAAGAGTTCACGGGTCTTGCCTACAAGCTCCTCTCCGGGGTGGACGCCCAGCCAGACGGCGCCGAGGCCGAGTGCGTTCGCGGCGATGAGCATGTTCTCGGTGGCTGCGCTGCAGTCATGTGTCCAGAAGTCCGTGGTCTGGACTTCGTTGTCGCCGCACACCACCACCGCCAGACTCGCCTCTTTCAGCATCCTGCTGTACCGGTGGTACTCGGGTATCCTGTTCAGGGTCTCTCGGCTCCTGACGACTATGAAGTGCCAGGGCTGTCGGTTGTGGGCGCTGGGGGCTGCCATGGCGGCCTCCAGCAGCTTCCTCACATGCTCGGCGGTCACCTCCTCGTCGGTGTACTTCCTTATGCTTCTCCTGGTCATGATCGCTTCGATGGCTTCCATCGTTGCATAAGAGGCGGCTCACTTAACCTAAACCTTACGTCTCGGGCTCAGTGGCTTGTCCAGGCGTCCCACGACTCCGTGCTGGTCTCATTGTAGTCAAGCAGCCCCATGGTGTCGAAGGGCTGAGCCGCGTCGACGTCGTAGAGGAAGCTCCAGACCACCATCACAGGCTCAGTCTCCTCGGTGAGCAGGAAGAAACGGTCTATGAACTCCGCTTGCTCTGATACGTCGCTCTCCCACCCCGGGAATCCGTCCCTGAACCAGCCCAGCTCGACGAAAGCGATGGGCTTCGAGGTGTGGCAGAGTATATCGGTGTAATAGTCGCCCGGTATCTCGGATGGGTCGCCGTACACGAGGCAGGGGTAGCTGGTGAAGGCAACGATGTCCGCGGAGGGGAAGTCGTCTATTAGACCCCACTGGCTCGACGACGGATCGTTCTCCCCGCCGAAGAGCCCGCCGTGCAGACCCTTCATGCGCTCCAGCTGGAACACGGTGAACACCACGGTGTCCGGGGAGACCGTCTTGACCGCGTCATAGGCCTCCTGGAAGAACCCCACGAAGGGAGGGTAGTCGCCTGGAGACTTCAGGTAGACGCTGTTCACCTCGACGCCCACCGCGATATAGCCCGGCTGATGCTCCTCGGCGAACCCGGTGAGGCTGGCCAGGTAGGCTTCTCTGAGCTCGGGGGTGAGGCCCCGAAGAGGCTCGCCTGTGGCGGGGTCCAGGTAGTTGAGCAGTATAACGGGCTCGTACCCGAAGACCCCGCTCAGCTCCATGTGGGTCACCGGGGCTGTGCCGTTCACAAGCTCCATCCAGTCACCCGCCCACGTAACGACCTCCCCCGCCTCAGCGGCCCTGGCGAAGAAGGCGACGAAGTCGTCCTCCGTGAAGCTCCTGGGAGAAAGGCTCACACCTTTAAAAGGCCCTTCAGCGGGCTCCTCAGGCTCGATCTCCGGGGCCTCGGGTTCCGAGGGCTGGTCTGTCTCCTGTGGCCCCGGCTCCTCAGTCGGCGTCTCCAGCACGCCTGAGAAGATAACTAGCCCCGCCACGGCCGCCAGCACGACTGCTGTTATGACTGTTTTACGCATGGTGTCACTGTTCACGAGTCACAGCGTACGTAAGACGATTATTGTGTTGGTCTTCTCTACGCCCTCGATCTTCCGCACGTCCTCTATTACCTTGTTGATGCCCTCGATGCTGCTTCCGCTGCTCACCATGACTATGTCGTACTCGCCGGTGACCTCGTAGATCCTCTCCACGCCGACGAGCTGGCTCACCCTCTTTGAGACCTCGTAGGTGGGCGTCCCCTGGTCGACGGCGATCATGGTGAGGGCCCTCACGCCGTGAGTCGAAGACTTCTCGATGGTGAACCGCTTGATTACGCCGCCGGACACCATGGACTGAACGCGGTTCCTGACGGCCCCCTCGCTGAGGCCCACGTTTCTCCCGATCTCGACGTAGCTCATGCGGCTGTTATCCTCGAGGAGCCTCAGTATGCGTTCATCAGTCTCGTCGACCATGTATCAAGAAGAACGAGACGCGTTTATAGGGGCTGCGATGACGGTCTAGGCCTCGTAGCCGCAGATGTCCAGCATCATGAGCCCGTATATCTTGGCGAAGCTGACCAGGGTCTCCGCTTCGGCCCACTCGTCCGGGGCGTGGGCGTTGCCGCCGCCGGGGCCGAAGGCCATCGCGGGGACAGCCGCCAGGTAGGTGAGGTAGCTGGTGTCGTTGCTACCGCTGGCCCCCAGGGGCTCCAGCCCGTAGCCCAAGACCTGCATGGTGGCCTTGGCCGCCGAAGCGTACAGCGGGTGGTCGACGGGTATCTCGCTGGGCGGCTTGCTCAGCGGCGACTCTACGGATACGTCGAGCTCCGGGTCGTCTGCCATGAGCCTCTCAACCACGGCTCTGATGTCCCGTAATACCTGCTCGGGGTCCATGCCGGGGACGGTGCGTACGTCGCACACGGCCTCACAGTCCTCCGGTATGACGTTGTCCTTGGTGCCGCCTCGGATGGTGGTGCCCGGCGCTATGGTGGGGTCAGGGAGGATGGCGTGCCTGGGGTAGCTGAACTCGGTCTCGTCGATGGCGAGGAGCACCTTGCTCATCTTGAGCACGGCGTTGACGCCCGCCTCCGGCCTGCTGCTGTGCGCCGACTTGCCTTTGACGCGGATGTTCACCAGGGTCCTGCCTCTGACGGCCGGCCTGGCCATGACGACGCCGTCGCGGGTGGACGCCTCGCCGACGACGGCCGCGTCCACTCCCTCGATGTACCCGTTCTCGCAGAGGTACTTGGTGCCGTAGCGGCCGAAATACTCCTCGTCCGCCACGGCGTGTATGCGGAGGTCTCCCCTGAGCCGCAGGCCGAGGTTGCCGAGGGCCTTGGCGGCCACCATGGCTGACGCTATGGCGCCCTTCATGTCGCCGCTGCCCCTGCCGTATATCCTGCCGTCCCTGACCTCGTCGCCATAGGGGTCCACGGTCCAGTAGTCCAGGTTGCCCACCGGGACAGTGTCGTAGTGGCCGTTCCAGAGCAGGTTCTTCCCTCCTCCCGTGCCTTCGAGGTTTGCGAGGGTGTTCACCCTCTTCGCCCTGGACTCGACCTGCTCCACGTCGAACCCGAGGGACGCCAGCAGCTCCGAGACGTGGTCGCTGATCTCCGTCTCGTCTCCCGGCGGGTTTTCGCTCGGTATGCGGACCATGCCCCGCGTGTACTCGACTACGTCGCCGCGGAGCCTGTCGACCTCATCCATGAGGCGTCTCTCGACGGTCATGGCCCGGCCTCCAACCCGAGGGCGCCGGCGATGAACGCCAGCTCGTCGGTGTACTCGTCAATCACCTTCGAGGTGGGCTTCCCCAGCCCGTGCCCCGCCTTGGTGTCGACCCTGATGAGGGTCGGAGCGTCTCCTCTCTGGGCGTGCTGCAGGGCGGCGGTGAACTTGAAGCTGTGCGCCGGGTAGACCCTGTCGTCGTGGTCCGCTGTGGTGACCATGGTGGGCGGGTACCTGCCCGGCTTGAGGTTGTGGTAGGGGCTGTACGCCAGCAGCGCCCTGAACTCGTCGGGGTTCTCCACTGAACCGTAGTCGCTGGCCCAGCCCCAGCCCACCGTGAACCTCTCGAACCTGAGCATGTACATGACGCCGACGGCGGGCACCGTGGCGCCGTACAGCTCGGGGCGCTGGGTGAGGCAGGCCCCCACGAGGAGGCCGCCGTTGCTCCTGCCGCCTATGGCTAGCCTGGGCGTGCTCGTGTAGCCCTCGGCTATCAGGTGCTCGGCGGCGGCGATGAAGTCATCGAAGACGTTCTGCTTGGCCAGCTTGATGCCCTGGTCGTGCCACTCTTTACCGTACTCGGCCCCGCCCCGGAGGTTGGCGACGCATAGGAGGCCGCCCATCTCCATCCAGACCAGGTTGCGGACGTTGAAGAACGGGGTGATGCTTATGTTGAAGCCGCCGTAGCCGTAGAGGTAGCACGGGTTGCCGGCCCTGGGCTTCAGCCCCTTCCTGTGGGTGATGTACATGGGCACCCTGGTGCCGTCCCTGCTCGTGACGAAGACCTGCTCCGTCGCGTAGCCGCCGGGGTCGAACTCCAGCTTGGGATCCCTGTAGACGGTGTTGGCTCTCTCCTCTAGGTCTAGGCGGTATATGGAGCCGGGGTGGGTGAAGCCGGTGTAGTGGTAGAACGCCGTGGCGTCGGTTTTCCTGCCGGTGAAGCCTGTGACGGTGCCCATCCCAGGCTGCTCCACCGTCCAGAGCTGCTCCCCCGTGTTGGAGTAGACCGTCACCACGCTGTAGGCGTCGTGGAGGTGGACGGCGAGGAACTGGTTGTTCACCATGCTCACGGACTCTAGGGCGTCGCCCTTCTCGGGTATGACCTCCCGTACCTCGCCGGGGCTCCCTGTATCTATGGCCACGACCCTGCCCATTGGGGCGTCAAGGTCCGTGTGGAAGTAGAAGACGCCGCCGTCGTTGGCTATGAACCTGCACTTGTACTGGAACCCCGTCACCAGCTCCTCGACGCCGCCGTCACCCGTCAGGTCCCTGTAGAAGACCTGGTTCTCCGGGTATGTGCCCCGGGTCACGGTTATGACCAGGTAGCGGCCGTCCTCCGTGACCTCCCCGTGGAACCTCCACTCCTTCTCGTCGTCCCGCTTGTAGACCAGCGTGTCATCGTCCTGGGGGTCGCCGACCCTGTGGTAGTAGAGCTTCTGGTAGTAGTTGGCCTCCTTCAAGGCCTCTCCCCTGGGCTCGTCGAACCTGCTGTAGTAGAAGCCCTTGTCGTCGTGGGTCCACGCCGCGTCCGTGAACTTGGTCCACTTGAGGTGGTCGTCGAGGTCCTCGCCTGTCTCGACCACCTTGATCCTCCACTCCTGCCAGTCAGAGCCCGCGCTGCTGACTCCGTAGGCCAGCAGCCGCCCGTCCTCGCTGACGCCGTAGCCGGTGAGGGCGACCGTCCCGTCCTCGCTGAGCAGGTTGGGGTCGAGGAGCGTCCGGGGCTCCCCATCGGGGCCATCCATCCACAGGAGCACGGGCTGGTTCCTGAGGCCGTCGTTGTACGTGTAGAAGTACCTGTCACCCCGCTTGAAGGGGATGCCGTACTTCTCGTAGTCCCAGAGCGCGGTCATCCTCTCCTTGATCCGCCGCCGGGCTGGGACCTTCTCCAGGTAGCTGAAGGTGACCCTGTTCTGGGCCTCTATCCAGGCCCTGGTCTCCTCGCTGTCTATGTCCTCAAGCCACCTGTAGGGGTCGGGCACCTCGACGCCGTGGATCACGTCTACGTGGTCGATCCTCCGGCTCTGAGGAGGGTCATGGTTTGATTTTCCGGGCAAAACGCCACCACAAGCTAGGTGGCTTATGGCTTCTTATAACAGCATCCTAGACGCTGAAGACTGATATGAGCGCCTTCTCGGACGCCCGTCCGCCGGAGTACGCCATGGGTGTGCCGTCTGCGCGCCAGCAGGCGCCGCCGTGCATCCGCCCCTGCTCGTCCACCATGACGCCGTTCATGCCGCCTGCCACCTTGGGCACCTTCATCACGTCGTGGCCCATCGCCCTGAGCCCATCAAGGGTCTCCTCGCTGAAGCCGGGCTCCACGTGCAGCTTACCCTCCGGCGTGCCGGGTATCCCCATGGTCCAGACCGTTGGCGCCTCTACGGCCTGCTGTATGCTCATGCCAAAGTCCACAATGTTGATGAGCGCCTGGCAGATCGCTGGAAATATCCTGGTCCCGCCTGGGGTGCCCAAGCAGAGGAAAGGGGCGCCGTCCCGGAGCACGATGGTGGGCGCCATGCTGCTCAGCATCCGTTTACCGCCCGCCACCGAGTTGGCCCTGCCCGGGCGGGGGTCGAAGAGCCCCATGCAGTTGTTCAGCAGGACGCCTGTGCGCGGGGCAGTGACCATGGACCCGAACAGCGAGAAAAGGGTCTGGGTGGCCGCCACGATGTTGCCTTCGGCGTCCATGACGGAGACGTGGGTCGTGTCCTGGCCCTCGTAGGCGCCCGGGTCGCCGTGAGAATAGGTTTTAGCGGTGCCGTCTATCTCCTTGACCCTCGACGCGGCGTACCCCTTGGAGGTGAGGCCCTCCACCGGCACCGGCACCCTGTACGGGTCCCCCATGTAGCGCTGCCTGTCCGCGAAGGCGATCTTCAGGACCTCGGCGAAGAGGTGTATGTGCTCCGTGGAGCCCCACTCCATGCCGCCGAGGTCGCTGTGCTCAAGCATGTTCAGCATCTGGACTATGTGGGTACCGCCGCTGCTCCCCGGAGCCATGCTGTACACCTTGTACCTGTCCCTGTAGATGCCGGAGACCGGCTCCCTCTCCACCAGCCGGTAGCCCTTGAGGTCCTCCATGGCCAGTATGCCGCCGTTCGCCTCCACGTCATCCACTATGGCTTTCCCTAGCTCACCGCCGTAGAGAACCTCGGAGCCCCTCTTAGCTATCTTCTCCAAGGTGTCGGCGTAGTCCGGCATCCTGACGGCGTCGCCCGGCTTCAGGGGTTTACCTGCGGGCAGGAACGTCTTAGCCGTACCCTCGTACTGGGCCAAGTCGCTTCGAGCCGTCTCGACACAGAAGGCGAGGTACGGCGTGGCCCTGTAGCCTTCTCTGGCGAGCCTCAGGGCCGGCGCGGTGACCTCTCCCAGGCTGAGGACGCCGAGGCGGCTCTGGACGTTTTCCCAAGCCTTCAACGTGCCGGACGTCGCCACGCTAAGGTGGCCCACCATGTTCTTCCTTCCCTCCGTCTCGAAGATGTACTGGTCAGGGCGGCGCACCTTGACAGGCGTATACATGTCGTCTCTAGCGGCTAACGGGGCGACCGCGTAGTTGTCCAGAGTCGATATCTCACCGGTCCTCCCGTCACGGTAGACGAAGAAACCCGCCCCGAACACGCTCACCATCATGGGCTCAGCCACGGTCAACGCGAATAGGCTCGCCACGGCGGCGTCGAAGGCGTTGCCGCCCCTGGCCAGAGCCTCTAACCCCGCCATGCTTGCGAGGGGGTGGTTGGTCGCCACCATGCCTTTACCGCCAACCGCCTCCTGCTTATACGTTTTCAGGTACCTCTCAGGCACAGGCATCGTTGAACACCGTAGAACGCCTCCAATATTCCCTGTCGAAGGTATAACACTTGCCACGTTGGCTCAAGTGTAAACCCTTTTCCCGCCGACGCCATTTACATAGCGATGAACGAGGGCCCAGTCGAGGAGATGAAGGAGGAGGCCGTACGGCTCCTAGAGTCACACGGGTATGAGCCCAGGGTCGTCCCTCAAGGCAGCGTCAGGCAGCTCCGCGGAGGAAAACTCTGCATAGACCTCATGGACGGCGGTAACATAGACTCGGCGGTGGTCATGGCCAGAGGCGAGTTCGATGAGCTGGGGCACCGGTTCCTCTTCAGGATGGACTACGCCGTCCGCGGAAACATAAAGGGAATACCGGCTGGAAGGAAGATAACCAACGCGCACTTGACGTGGGGGGGCTTCATCAGGAAGAGGCTTAAAGCCCTGAGCTGGGTGATGCCCCTCGAACGGGAGAGCCGCCCCTACATCACGTTGACCACCGACGGGGCTCCTCCCAGCCCGGGGGAGATCTGGGAGGGCGGCCCGCATCACGTCCTGACCGGGCTCCTAAACGGGGACGCCGAGCTGATGGAAGGGATCAGGGAGTTCGCCACTCGGCTAGGCGGTGTAAAAAAGGCGTTCAACGTCTTCAGCGACAGCTGGGGCGAGTCGCTGAGGATCTCTGGAGGCGTCTGGGTGAAAGCCGAGAAGGTATCGACGTTCTACGCGTCTCCGACCTACCTGGAGATAGTCGACGCCGTCTTCGGGCACCTCAGGGAGACGAGGAGACGGTTCGGGGGCCTCACCTTCTAGGCGGACCCTCCAAGGCTCGGCGTGGATCAACAGGTTTTTCCACGTCCGTAACCCACTGATATTGCGTCGAAGGTTGTCAAGAAGAGTCGTCTACCCTTTCTCGGCCCTCGTAGGGCAGGAGCAGATGAAGCTAGCTCTGCTCCTGAACGCCGTGAACCCCATGATCGGCGGGCTCCTCATCAGGGGCCAGAAGGGGACGGGTAAGAGCAGCGCCGTGAGGGCCCTAGCGGACATACTGCCGCCCATCACAGCAGTGGAGGGCTGCCCCTTCAACTGCAGCCCCTTCGACCCCACAAACATGTGCGCGGAGTGCCTGGGGAAGCACAGTGGCGGCGAGGAGCTGGAGGCTGAGGAGAGGGAGATGAGGATAGTGTCCCTCCCAATAGGTTCGACGGAGGACAGGGTGGTGGGTAGCCTGGACATCGAGAAAGCCATCGGCGAGGGCGTGAAGGCGCTGCAGCCGGGGCTCCTCGCCGAGGCGAACCAGGGGATACTCTACATCGACGAGGCGAACCTCCTCCCCGACCACATCACCGACAGCATACTGGACGCCGCTGCGTCGGGCTGGAACACCGTCGAGCGGGAGGGCGTCTCGGTGTCCCATCCAGCCCGGTTCATACTCGTGGGAACCATGAACCCCGAGGAAGGCGAGCTACGGCCCCAGCTCGCCGACAGGTTCGCCCTACACCTGACGGTAGAGGGAATCTACGACAGGGGGCAACGGGTGGAGATCATAAAGAGGAACCTCGAGTTCGGTGAGAACCCCATCGGATTCTCCGAGAAATGGAGAGAAGAGCAGAACCGTCTCAGGGAAATGATCATCAAGGCCCGGGCCATGCTCAGGGAGGTGGAGGTCCCTGAGGAGTACATGGAGGCCATCGCGTCTGCTTGCATAAACCTCCACGTGGACGGCCACCGACCGGACATATCGACAGTCCGCGCCAGCAAGGCACTCGCCGCGCTGGACGGAAGAGGGGCCGTGTCACCGGAGGACGTGCAGCGGGTGGCCGTCATGGCGGTGGGTTACCGGACCCGGGGCTTTGGCTTCGAGGAGCCCGCCAAACCGGCTGAGGTGAGAGACGGCTTCAGGCAGGTTTTCCAGACGCTCCGGGAGAGGGGCGGCTAGAGAGATGGTGGACAGGGCTCAGACGCGGGACGCTAGACCGGTCTACCCGTTCAGCGCCGTCGTCGGCCAGGAAGAAGCCAAGGCGGCGCTCATGATCAACGCCATAGACCCCACCATGGGTGGAGCCCTCATCTCCGGCCCCAAGGGGACGGGGAAGTCACTGCTAGTCAAATCTTTCTCAAGAATACTCCCGGAGGTGGAGCAGGTCAGGGGCTGCCCCTTCCACTGCAGCCCGAGGGACCCGACGAACATGTGCCAGTCCTGCAGATCCAGGTTCGCCGACGGGGAGCCCCTGCCGGTGGAGAGGACGCCCATGAGGGTCATAACTGTTCCCCTCAGCGTCACCGAGGACATGCTCGTGGGCAGCATAGACCTCGACTGGGCGGTAACGGAGGGAGCCAGGGCCCTAGACAGCGGGCTCCTCGCCGAGGCGAACCAGGGCATACTCTACATCGACGAGGTGAACCTCCTCCCCGACCACATCACCGACAGCATACTGGACGCCGCGGCTTCGGGCTGGAACACAGTTGAGAGGGAGAGCATCTCGGTGTCCCATCCAGCCCGGTTCATACTCGTGGGAACCATGAACCCCGAGGAAGGCGAGCTCCGCCCCCAGATACTTGACCGCTTCAGCGTGTTCGCCGAGACCAGTAGCATACAGGACGCCGCCTCCAGGGCCAAGCTGCTTGAAAGAAACGAGGACTACGGCGGCGACCCCTACGGCTTCATCGAGAGGCACCGGGAAAGCCTGGAGGAGCTACGGGGCAGGATCACGGACGCCAAGAGGGTGCTGCCAGATATACATGTCCCAGACGAGGCCTACTCCCTGGTAGCCGACACGTGTAACAGGCTCAGGGTTGACGGCTTACGGCCCGACATAGTGACCGTGAAGGCCGCGAAGGCGCTGGCCGCCTTCCACGGGAGGGAAGCCGTTGGCCGCGGGGACGTCGCCTCCGCGCTGGAGCTTACGCTGGGGCACAGGACCAGGAGATCGGGCGTCGCTCCTCCGCCGGAGAAGAGGGAGATCAGGAGGGCCCTGAAGTGGGCGGAGAGGAGCCAGAGGCTCAGCGTCGATGTGAAGATGCCGGGGATAGCCAGGATCGTCTATCTGCCGGCGAGGCTGGTGGAGGGGCTCTTGAGGAGGGCCATCGTCGGCACGGTTCTAAGGGCGTTGGCTTTCGGCGTGGTATTAGTTTCGACGATGTACCTCGTAGACTGGGTGAGGGCCGACGTGGTCGGCCTCTCATATACGCCGAAGCTTTTCCTTTTGGAGCTGCTTCTCTCGGTCTTGTTACCGCTGTCGTTCGACCGGGCGCTGGACAGAAGACGAGCGAAGGCGGAGGCGGTGACTCTGGGGTTGATGGAACAGGACGTCAGCTTCAAGACCTCA
>CAYFYM010000118.1:0-6440 GCA_964347405.1 uncultured Candidatus Bathyarchaeia archaeon
GATCACTGCGTTGAACAGCTGTTTCCTCATCTCAGGGGTACCCTCTCGGCACGAGGCGATGACCAAGTCGCCTACCCCGACCGTTGGCAGCCTCCTCCTTCTACCCTTGTATCCCACCATCTGAATGATCCTGAGGCGTCTGGCGCCGGTGTTGTCGGCGCAGTTAACCATGCTGCCTATTGTGAGGCCGCCTGATATCCTTCGTCTCGGCAGTACCCTTCGCTTTATCCTCTTCGACATATGGCTACGCCTCCTTCAATACCTCTACGACGACGAAGCTCTTGGTCTTGCTTAGCGGCCGGCACTCGGCAATCCTCACCGTGTCGCCTACCTTCACGGGGATGCAGGGGGTACTGTGGGCCGTTATCCTGCTTCTCATCCTCGCGTATCGATCGTACTTGTTGTAGTATTTCGTGTATGCCATCTGGACCACGACGGATTTCTGCATCCTTGTGCTCACCACGATGCCCTCTAAGACCCTTCCCCTGACCGCCAATGTTCCGTGGAAGGGGCAGTCAACCTCGTCGCACTCCAGCCCCGGTTCCTTAAGTGTCATCAATCTACGTCTCGCCCTACCAACTTCGTTTAATCTTTCTCTTTACTCGGTCCTCAGGTCTGCCTTGTATGGCCCATCCTTTGACTTCGACGGTTTCACCGTTTAGCCTGAGCTTGAACACGGCGTTTTTCTTCGCTATGCTCTTTGCCCCGCCGTCGTCGATGACCAGGGTGTTCATGGTCTCGTCTATCACCGTTCCCCTGGTGTTGACGTTACATGGATTGCTGTCATTGAGAACCTCGGCCTCCAGTCCTACAAGTTCGTGGCTAGTGATGTTGTCTGGTGTCCGGTGAGTCAAGTCACTGAACCTCCTCGTTCATAACCGTCAGTATTCTCGCTATCGTCTTCTTCAAGGCCTTGACTCTTCCAGGGTTCTCCACTGAGCCTCCTGCTTTGATCATGGTCCGTATCTTGATGAGCTCCGTTCTGAGCTCCTGGACCCTCTCCTGCCTTTCCTCGTCGTCCATGTCACGTATCTCGTCCAAGCGAAGAATAGGCATCTCTACTCATCCTCTTTCTCGGGTTCTTCTTTCTCAGAGTCTCCCGTTTTTTCCTCAGCTGGATCCTCAGCAGCAGAAGCCTCGGCGGTCTCAGGCTCCGCCTTTTTTTCTTCCTTGATAGTCTCCTCTTTCACTTCTTCGACAGATGCTTCGTCAGCGTCTGGTTGTTTCTCGATATCCTCCGCTTCCTTCGGCTCATCTGTTTCAGAGGTAGCTGGCTGCTCCGGCTGTTCAGCCTCTTCTGACGCCGGTTTCTCAGTGTCAGGCTGAGCCTCATCTAAGGACACCTCTGGTTCAACAGTCGGCGGTGGCTCGTACTCTATCTCAGGCAGTGCGTCGAGCTCCACCTTGTCAGGGAACTTGGCCTCCGGAGGAACGATGTTCACCGTGACTCCGAGGACCCCTCTCTTCATCTTAACATGCATGGTCGCTGTGCGAACGTACTTCAAGGCGGGGTCCCCTGACTTCGGTACATAGCCCTCGACGACCTTCTCGAACCTCGATCTTGCGCTCCTCAGCGGCCCCTTAAGTAGAACCTCGCACCCAATGGCTCCGCTGTCCATTATTCGGCGCAGGCTCCAGAAGATTGCCCTTCTGAAGTGGACACCTCGTTCAAGGGCGTTCGCTATCCGCGAAGCCATTATCTGTGGGTTCATCTCTGGAACCTCAACCTCCACCACGGTTATCTGTGGGTTGGGTAGCTCCAGTTCGTCCTCTAAGCGAGCCGAAGCCGCCTTTATTGCTCTCCCTCTTTTACCGATGACCCGCCCCGGCCTCATGGCGAAGAGGTTGATCTGTGTCCCAAGAGGGGTCTTCGTCATGGTTATGCCGCCGTAGCCTGCCTGCTCGTATTCGTTCAGTAGGAGTTCGTCGACTTTTACGCGTTCAATGCTGTCTTGGATTATTCTCTTTACAACCGACATTAATACTCCTCAACTGCGACCTCGACGTGGGTCATGTGTTTAAAATACGGTGAGGCTCTGCCGAAGGCCCTCGGTATATACTTTCTGATTACTCTTCCACGATGAGCGGCAATATGGATAATGCGTAGCCTGTCTGCGTACAGCCCCTTGAACTCGGCGTTGGCTTCCACTGAATCAAGGATCTTAAGTATCTCCCGCGCAGCCTTCTCCGGGTACCTGCCAGCGTCGTGTCCTTGTAGCTCCTTTCTATGGGGTACCTTCCCACGGTACCTGTAGTACGGCACCGGCTTCTCAAGCTCCATGACTCCTTCGAGATAGTTCTTCGCCTCCTCTAGCTTCATTCCTTTGAGGCGGTGACAGATCTCCCTGGCTATTTTCGGCTTTATCCGTAGATCTCTGCCGCTGGCTAACGCTGTCCTGTCTGGGTCCAGCCCTTGCACCGAGTATTTCCAGTTTGGCATATACGCACCGTTCGCCTATTCTGAATCGAGGCTTGATATAAAAAGGTTCATGTAATTAAACATATCCCCGGGAAGGTGTTGATTCCTAACAACTTCTTTTAAAAAACATGGAAGGCGCAACAAAGAATGTGCATAATAAAGGAAACAACATGATAGATAGAGTGAAGATGGCTAGATGATGTCGTTTAGACTACTTCAGCGGTATGTACATGCTGCTACGAGACGCCCCTATGCCAGGACGGCCGTGGCGGACCCTGGTCATGCTTATAGCGTACTCACCTAGGTAGTGCCCTATCATCTTCTCTGTGATGTTGATCTCTTTAAACTCCTTCCCTGTGTAGACCTGTATGGTTCTACCGATCATCTCTGGCAGTATGATCATGTCCCTCGCGTGTGTCCGCAGAGGCTTATCCGAGTCTCTGCGCAGCTTCTCCAGGATTATTCTCTGTTCTGCGCTTAGTCCGCGTCGCAGGCTTCTCCTCATCCTCGATGGAAGGAGCCGTATGAACTCATCCATGGACATTGACTGAAGCTCTTCAACAGTCTTCCCGCGATACTTGAAGTCCTTGGGCATGTTCACTCACCTTAACAGATGGGGGTTATATAACCCCTTAGTTTCTCCTCCTCTGGCGTTTCCCGCTGTTTCTGGCGGCTATGAGCCCCACCTTGGCTCCGGGGGGCGCGTGCCTTGAGACTGTCGTAGATTTCCCTGGTCTCCTATGCCGGCCTCCGCCGTGGGGGTGCATGGCAGCCGGCATCTTGACGCCGTGAGCAACGGGGTACTTGTGTCCCTTGGCCTTCTTGGCGTGCAGTTTCTCGCCAGCCGTGAGGAACGGCTTCTCTTTGCGCCCGGCTCCTGATATTATACCTATCGTGGCCCGCGAGTCGTTGTGAATGGCCACCGTCCTTTTCGAGGGAGCCCTTACAGACGTGTGAGTCCTTGTGTGGGCTATCACTGTGCCGAAGCTGCCCGAGCTCCTAGCTATCTTTCCGCCGTCCCCTGGCCGCAGCTCGATGTTACAGACCATGGTCCCCTCGGGAATATTTCTCAGCGTAGTTACGTTTCCTACCCGTAGGGGCGCGCTGGGTCCTACCGTAATCTCTTGGTCAACGTAGGTTCCCTCGATCGCTGACGAGTAGAAGCCTGAGCCCGGCTCGAACTCGATGTACGCCAGAGGCGCGCCTCGGCCCGGCTCGTGTGTGAGCTCCTTGATTTTTCCAGTCCTGTTATGTTTTGACGGCGTTGGGTACTTGACTGGCGCTATCTTGTTCATCTTCGCGGCTCTGAACTGGCTAGTGCCGCGGCCTCTCCTCTGTACCTTTATTTTCTTGCCCATTATTCACACCTACAGTATTCCTAGACGGATGGCGACGTCTGACGCGTCGTACTCGTCTTTGAGCTTGATGAAGGCTTTTTTCTCGCCCTTTCTGGTTATGAGGGTGTTAACTGTCTCGGCCTCTACCTCGTAGAGCTCCTCGAAGGCCTTCGCTATCATGTGTTTGGTAGCCGTGCGGTCTACGATGAACACGAGCTTGTTCTCATACTCGATCATGTTGACGCTTCGCTCTGTCATGAGGGGGTACCATATTATCTTATGTGCTTCCATACTATTTCCCCCACACTTCGTCTAGTTTCTCGAAAGCCGATCTACCCCAAACCACCAATCTGCCGGGGTGGGTTCCTGGGGCCAGCAGCTCCGCGTTCAAGCTGTTGACATCCGCGACGTCGACTCCAGGTAGGTTACTCCCTGCTTTAGAAATTCCCTTATCCTCTGATACCACGATGAGCGGCCCTTTCCCGGTCTTCTTGCTCCGGCCCCTCATCTTGCCTTTCCCGGCTCTCGTCTTCTTCCGGTCGGCTCTCTCAACGTCCGCCAATATTCCTAGGGACCGGAACAACTCTACTACATCCTTTGTCTTGGTCAGGGCCTCCACGTCGTCGTCGATGACTATGGGAAGCTGCTTCACGTCGGCTACTTTGTGGCCTCTACGCTCTACAGATTCCTTTACGGCGGTAGCTGCGATTCCTGACCTGATCGCCAGCCTCTTCTCTTTCTTGTTGATCCGTTTAACGATGACCTTCTCAGAGCGCGGAGGGAAGGCTTGGTGGCCACCAACTATGCTCACGCCAAAGGCGGCGCGTCTTCCATCTCTGATCCTCGGTACCCGGGCTATGCCCCGGCCTGTTCCCATTGACTCGGCTGTTGTTCTCTTACCGGCCATGTGATCCCTGCCCTGGGGCTGGAACCTGGTGCTCTGCAGGGCGATGACGGCTCGCTTGATTACATCGTACCTCACAGGGGTCTCGAAGACCTTGGGCATGTCGACTTCGTCGACCTTTTCGTTCTTCAGGCTGAGCACCGGGACTTTCACTGTTCTACGCCCCTGTTCGGCCATTCGGTGTGAAGATAAGTGATCTGCGGAGGCTCCTCAGGGTATTTGGTCTTGCGAGTCGTCTTCCTGAGCTTTATCAGCCTCTTGGACGGCCCCATTACGCTTCCCTTTAGTAGCAAATAGCCGCCTTTCACAAAGCCGTAGTTTTTGAAGCCGTTTATGGGGTTGATACGGTTCGCTTCTTCGCCCATTAGCATTATCCGTTTGTTGTACTCTGTCCTGTTGTGGAAGCCCATCTGACCTGCTCGGGGCACCTGAGGCATGACGCCCCTCGGCACCCATGGCCCAATGGAGGCTACGGCCCTCCTCTGCTTTCTAGATTTTCGTGAGAGTATCCTGATCCCCCAGCGCTTGACCGGCCCTTGGAAACCTTTCCCCTTGGTAACGCCTATGACGTCGATCCCCTCGCCAGGCTCGAACACGTCCTCTACTGTCACGGTCTTGCCCAGAAGCCCCTTAGCATAGTTGAGCCTCTCCTCCATGGAGCCTCCTTTAACCGGTATCTCCATGAGGTCTGGTGCCTTCTTCGAGATCGAGGCTTCTCTTGGCTGCGTCGCCGCTATCACCCTTACCTCGGCGACATTGTCTAGAGTTTTCTCGATCTCTGCCAGCTTGGCGTCTGGACGCGGGTCCGTCGGGAAGTTAATCTTCCTGTAGAGGTCTCTCGGTTGGTTCGCCATCCATGCCTCTGATAAAGCCTGAAGCCCGTCATGGGTCCTCTCGTAGGCCCTGATGGCGACGACCAGCATAGGTGGAGTGTCGATGATGGTTGCGGAGGCTTTAACCTCCTTACCGTACTCTGGAACTCTTCGTCTATCCTCGACGTAGAACAGGTGGGTCATGCCTGCCTTGTAGCCAGCGAAGCCGACCAGCCTAGGCTCTGCGTCCAAGGATGGCCAGAAGGAGACGCGTCCATTAGGATTCCTCGCCCTTTTCCGTGGCGAGTAGGACCGTGACCCTCTCTTAGGTGATCTTGTTCTTGGCATGTGTAGACACTCCTATTTTGATAGGCTGTAAAGAATCAACAGGGCTCAGATTTAAAGGATTCGTAAAGAGCGTAAGAAGGAGATCTATCCGCGAATATGCATGTTTTGAACATTTTAAATACATAAGTAGAACAATCGCGACAATCACCTCTATTAAGGTAAAACCTGCTGCTCCTAGAAACGGGTATGACGCGCAATTTTGGCTGTAAGATCTGCTCCAGATTAGAGGACACACTTTGAAAGCCTGTCCGGATGCCGGTCAGCCTGGCACCAAGGCGGGTACCAAGTGTGTCACTGTGCACGTTTCACCGGTGAGTTCTCGGTTTCAGTTAAAGCCAGCCCAGCCTTCTCGGGGTAGGGGCATATGTCGTTGAGCACGCACTCGATGCAAAGCGGTCTCCGGGCTCTACACGTCTCTCTGCCGAAACGTATCATGGAGAGGTGTACATCTTTGAACCGGTCTGGGGTCGAGCCATCCTCCAACGCCCTTCTTATTTCCTCGTAACCCGCTCTCTGATTCACTATCCCTAGACGCTTGGACACCCGTTCGATGTGACGGTCCACTGGGACAACTTGGTGGTCTGCGACAAACATTAAGGTAACGTCGGCGGTCTTCTCTC
>CAYFYM010000119.1:0-6419 GCA_964347405.1 uncultured Candidatus Bathyarchaeia archaeon
TAGACACATGCAACCAGGCGTGTGCCCGGGCGTATGCATGACCTCCAGCGTCACGTCGCCCACCTGGATTGTGTCCCCGTCTCGCAGTTTCTCGTCCACGTTGGACGCCTCGAACTCTAGGCCGCGCTCCAGGGCCATGTCGTATAGCATCGCCTCTCCGCGCTCCTCTATGCTACCTACGTCGGCCTCGTGCGCCGCGATTCTGCAGCCCGTCATCTCCTGGATCAGGTGGTTTCCCCCTGCGTGGTCGAAGTGGCAGTGGGTGTTGAACGCCGTGGTGATGTCGCCGGGGTCGAGCCCCATCTTCTCAACGTTCCCCAGTATTTCCCTCTCGCCGTTCCCTCCGCCGGTGTCCACGAGGGCCAGCTCCGTTCCCCCGTCTATGAGGTAGACGTTGCAGTCCCCCGGCGGCGAGTAGCCGAACCCGTTTCCCCCGACGAGGTAGACCCGTTCAGTTACCTTCATACAATCAAACACTGCATTACCTGCCGAGGTTTTATAAGGTTCCTCCCCGCGCAGCCGTCCGCGCTCAAGACGGATGGGCCAAGAAAATAGTGGGTTTTTGTAGTTTACTCCTGGAAGGACTCCTTGAACCTTGCCTCCATCTCGGGGTAGTATCTCTCGTTGAACTCCTCCAGCTTCTCCTGGTGCGTGAGCTTCACGTGGAAGCGCACCCCGCCGGGGCTGGCGGATTTTCGGTCACAGTATGGACACTTGTACTCGGTTACCTGCGTGCTCAATGGCGTACAACACCGGTTGGGTATTCTCCCCTTCACTATAATAGTCTTTACCGTAATTTACCTATAAATGACGAGATGTAGCTACTATCTCTCGGCCTCGATGGGCTCATCGACGAGGAACATGAAAAGAACCCCTATAATCAACAGGGATACTGATAGGATGTACCAAGGCAGTGACGGGCTATACCTGTAGACGTAGCCGCTGATGAACGTGCCGAGGGTCTGCGTGGCCCTTCCCAGCACGCCGCTTCCCCAGGCGCCCCTCATAAGCCATACGCCGCCGCCTCCATTTGATGCTAGCACCCTGCCCCGTTTCTCCCTAGGGATCATGTCGGCGAAGAGGCTCTGGAAGCTCGGGTTCATGAAGGCGTTGGTGAGGGTGGTGAAGGCGGCGAGAAGCACCACGTGGAGATAGGTCTCGCACCTGAGGTAAAGGAGGCACTGAGCAGAGCCCAGTATCATGCATAGGCCGGCTATCGTCTTCTTGCTGTGTCTGTCGACTACGCTGCCGGCGGGGATTCCGAGGACGACGCTGACCAGCCCAGAGACGAGCATCACGTTACCCCACTGCTGAACGCTGAGCCCGATTATCTCGGTGGCCCTCACCACCCAGAAAGAGCTGGTTATGGAGGCGAAGAGCACGCTGGAGGACACCAGGAGCGACAGCGTGTACAGCCGCCTCGGGGCCTCTTTCAGGACTGTGAACACGCTGCGGTAGGACTCAAGCAACAAGCCGGGGAAGGTCGAGAGGCCGAGGTCGAGTCTACTGGGGTTCTCCAGGGTCTCCTCAAGGTACTTCAGCCTGAACAACGCGACGGCGGAGGCTATCCAGAACCCCATGAAGTAAAGCCCGTGCATGGCCTGGCTGATGCCGAGGCTACCTATCAGCCAGCCTCCGATGACAGGCGCGGCTATACCGAAGGCGCTGGGTATTGCCACGGTGGCGGCGAAGCCTATGCCTCTCTGTTGAGGCGGTATGCTGTCGGCGATCAACGCCTGACGGGCAGGGAAGTAGAAGGTCACCAGGCTCTGCACGAACATGCCCACGGCTAGCCACTGCCACGAGTCGGTGAAAGCCGGAATAAGGAAAGAAGCGCCGTACATGAAAGTCATGTAGGCGATGAGCTTGATACGGCCCTGATAATCAGCGATGTAGCCTCCGAGAGGGTATAGTATCAGGCTGGCCAGGTTCCCCACCGCCATGATGACTCCGATGGTCTCGTAGCTCCCGCCTAGGTGGAGGACATAGAGTGGGAGGAAAGGCCATATGATGTCTATGGTGGTCCTCCAGACGCACTCGCAGACCGTCATGACGAGGACGTTCCCCTTCATGAACCCGAATATCTCTCGGACAGTCTGCATTCGCTACACCGGAGTACCTCCCATGAGGCTCGTCCGGCTATAAAGTTAACCGCAGACGCGCATCTTTTTAATCACCTGATTATAGAGAATACAGAAATGAGCGTGAAGGATAACAAGGTAACGTGGATCACGTGCCCCGACTGCGGATCCAGGATAGGGATAGTTATATCCGTGGGGAAGAAGGCCCCCATCGTGGTGCACGAGGAACCCGAAGCCGAGGAGGGGCCGCCCGAAGAAGTGGATTTCAAGGCAAGACTTGAGGCGGCCGGCGTGGACTTGGCGCTCGTGGACGTCGAGCAGAGCGAGGGAGCCTTGACTGTTAGCCCCAAGAAGTTCCTAGGCGATTTATGGGGGCCCATAAACGACGCGATGAGGGGGCTGGGCGGCACCTGGATCAGGAACGGTAGGAACAGCCGCTGGGAGATAACGCTCGAAGAACCAGAGGACTAGCCGCCTGAAAGTATGTCCTTTACCACCTCTTTCACCCACACCCCTGTACCCGAGGTTTTACTCACCTTCTCGAGATACTCCGTCCAGCTCAGCCCAAGGGCGCGCCTCCAACGTGGATAAGACTCCTCGAGACTACCGTATGCTGCCTGATGCCTTTCACAGTAAACAGAGTCTCCCCTTCTCTCCCTACCGCAGACCCTACAACCGGTCACATGGAGGCCTCCCCCGGGAGGCCGCCGGAGACGGCCTCAGCTATGGCAGCCCCTATCTCGCCCTCTCTCTCCTTGAACTGGGAGAGTATGGGACCGAGGGCCTCCTTGACTCCCTCCACAACGGCTTCAGGGCTCCTCTCGCCCACCTGTATCCCCTCCAGGTACTCCTCTAGCTCCCTGGTCAATTCAACGCTCAGTATGCTTGGGCAGTACTCTTCCAGAGTCTCCGCGATGCGCAGTCCCAGGTCGGTTGCGGTGATCCTTTTTCCTTTGATGTAGCCCCTCCTGTAGAGGGTGTCTACTATGTTCGCCCTCGTGGCCTTGGTTCCTATCTCGCGGCTCTCCATGTGCCTCAGCAGGCTGCTCGGGTTATACCTCTTGGGGGGCTTCGTGTACCTTCTCCTCGTCGAGAACTTGGTGACCGGGATCACCATTCCCGGCTCAACCTTGGGCAGCGCCGTCTCCTTGTCCTCTACGTAAGGCTCGTATGCTTCGAGCCACCCTTTCTTCGTTGTCTTCACGCCCCTCATGTAGAAACTGTGGCCGTTTACGTCGACCTCTGCGTCGATCTTCTCTCTGACCGCCGGCCTCCCGAGACACGAGAGAAAACGTTTCACGATTAGATCATATATCTTTGCCTCGTCTTCCTTGAGCCGACGTGGCTTGGCTCCGGTGGGGTGGATGGCGGGGTGGGCCGGGTCGTCCTTCTTGCCTTGCCGCGGCCTCAAGCTCCTATTTTTCAAGAGTTCCTCAATGAGCTTCGAGTAGGCTCGTTGTTCGCTGAGTTGTTCGAGGATTCCTTTGAGGTCCAGCGTCGGAGGTAGGCGTTGGCTGTTTGTCCGCGGGTAGCTTATATACGTCCCGAGGTACAGCTTCTCCGCCGTCTTAAGGGTGGCTGTGGGACTCATCTTGAACATCCTATATGCTTCCCTCTGGAGGTCCCCTAGGTTGAACGGAGGCGGCGGTAGAAGCCTTTCGCTCCTCTTGTTCACGTCCACGACTTTTCCGTCTCTGCCCCTGCACTCGGATGCCAGCTCCCTCGCGTTTACCTCCCTCTCCAGTCTCTTCTTGCCGTACTCTAGAGGGATCGTCTCGCCGGACACCGTCGTCTCCGCGTATACCTTCCAGTAAGGTAGGGGGACGTAGCCACGGATAGCAGCCTCCCTCTCCTTGACGAAGCTGAGCGTGGGCCCCTGCACCCTGCCGATGCTTAGGGTCTTCTTTGCGCCCGACGCCTTCCTCACAGACAGCGTCAACGCCCTGCTAAGGTTTATGCCGAACAGCCAGTCTACCTCGTGCCTCGTCTTACCCGCGGCGATGACAGGGTAGTCGAGAGTCGGCTCCATGTTCTCCCACGACTCGGCTAGGTCCCTGCGGGTGAGGGTGCTGTACAGCATCCGCCGGGATTTCGCGAGGCTATGCTCGCCTACTGCGTACCTTAGGACGTTGTACGCGATCAGGCTCCCCTCCTGATCGTAGTCGCAGGCGCTCACGAACCGGTCTACGCCTTTCGACAGCGCCGATATGGTGTCTATGTAGGCATTCACCCGCGTGTTAGCCCTGTTAGCTTGGCTCGCCGGCACCCACTTCATCTCGTAGACAGGGTAGGTCCACCCTCCAGCCGCCTGTGTCAACGCGTAGAGGTGGCCCAAAGCTGATACCACGAGCAACTCGTTTCCCCCTCGCTTCGCCGCGTAGTAATGGACACGCCCGTTCCTCAAACTGACTGGCTGCCCATCGTCGTCCAGCGCCTGCGCAATGTGTCTAGCAGAACTGGGTTTCTCGGTTATGACGAGGAAGCGTTCAGGCAATCTACTGTTTAGCTGGGTAGCTGGACATTAATCATTTGGGTGAACCAGATGATCCGTGCACAACCTATTTCAGGCTCCCGACACCAGTTCCTGTGATGCAGCCGTTCACGGCAGTCCACACAAACGAAGGCGTGGTCGTCCCAATGAGGAGCGAGGCAGACAGCCTGTTCAACGACGGATACGGCAGCCGAGAGGGGGGTGAACCGCTGACCCTTGACGCCTGTGAGACGCTGTACAACATGGACCGGGGGAAGATAGCCTTGGTGGATGAGGAGGCCAACGTGAAGCTCAGCTTCAAGGAGGCGCTGCGGCTGTTCACGGCGGAAGACCCGTCCATATGGACGAGGTTCACGGTGTACAGGGACCTCAGGACGAGGGGCTTCGTAGCCAGAGAAGCCGATGAAGCCGCCGACTTCGTCATCTATGAACGGGGCATGTACAGAAAACAGCCTCCAAGCTACCATGTCAGAATAATATCGGAGGGGCGGCCCGAGAAACTCGATTCCATATTAGACGACCTGAAGAAGACTGAGGAAAGAGGCCGCGAGCTCAAGCTAGCCGTCGTGGACCGCCGCGGCGAGATAGTGTACTACGGGTTGTCTGAGAAAACCTTCTAAGGTTTAAGACGGGACGACAGCTCATCCACCTTGACTTTCTCCTGGTCACCGGTCTCCATGTCCCTCACGGTCACCGACGCCTCTGCGAGGTCCTTCTCGCCCACGATCACCACGGTAGGTATTCCCTTCTTGTCGGCGTACTCAAACTGTTTCCCGAGGGTACGCCCCATGAGATCGACGATGGCGGAGACGCCCGCCCTCCGGAGCGACTGGGTGATCTCTATGGCCTTCAGGACCATGTCCTCGTTGACAGGTGCAACGTAGACTTCTGCGCCCAGGGACAGGCCCTTGAACGCCCCCTTCTCCTCAAGGATCATGGTGACCCTGTCCACGCCGAAGGAGATGCCCGTCGCGGGCGTGGGCTCGCCGCCGAATAGCTCCACTATCTCGTCGTACCTGCCGCCGCCCGCTAGGCTGCTGTACTCCTCGTACCCCTTGGCGAATACCTCGAATATGGGCCCCGTGTAGTAGTCGAGGCCCCTGGCGAGGCTGAGATCGACCTCGATGTACTCCACGAACCCGAACGCGTCGGCATACTTGATCAGGTCCTCCAAGGCCTCGCAGCCCTTGACGCCCTCAGGGTACTCTTTCAGCATCTCCTTAGCCGAGTCTATGACTTCCAGAGGCTCCCCCTTCAAGCCGATCATGTCCAACAGCTTCATGGAAGCCATCTCGTGGGGCGATATCCCTCTGAGCTCCTCGATGACCCCGTCTCTGCCGATCTTCTTGATCTTGTCCACGGCGCGTATCGCGTCCAGGCTGTTCTCTGGAGGGATGCCGGCCAGCTCCACGATGGACCTGAGCACCCTTCTATCGTTGAGGTAGATGGTGAAGCCCTCGAACCCCAGCCTGCTGAACGCCTCGACGACGGCGGAGATCACCTCGGCGTCCGCTATGCTGCTCTCGACGCCGAAGACGTCCACGTCCGCCTGCAGGAACTCCCTGAAACGCGTCTCCGAAGGCCTCTCGTACCTCCAGGTGGGGCCAATGATGTAGCGCTTGAAGGGCATCTGGAGCTCGCGGTGCGTCGCCACCACGCGGACCGTGCTAGCCGTGTGCTCGAAGCGTAGCGCCAGCTCCCTTTCTGACTTGTCTTTGAAGGCGTAGACCTGGTTCAGCACGTCCTCCCCGCTCTTTATCCGCAGCATATCCATGTACTCGAAAGCAGGCGTGTCCAGCGGCTCGTAGCCGTAGGACTCGTAGACCTCCCGGATGATGTCAACTACC
>CAYFYM010000120.1:0-3939 GCA_964347405.1 uncultured Candidatus Bathyarchaeia archaeon
GCGAGATCGTTGAGCCCGGGTTCCCCATAAAGTTCAGCGACACCCCCAGCGACGCCACGACCCCGGCGCCCCTCCTCGGCCAGCACACAAAGGAGGTTCTCACCGAACTCCTCGGGCTCACCGAGGAAGAAGCAGAGTCCCTGCGGAAAGAGGGCGTAGTGTAGCCTCCCGGCGTAAACGCATTTTACATGAAATCATGGTCAACTGGGGCTATATTGGGGTGTTTTTCATGGCAACGCCTTTTCTCCGCTATGCGAACCAGACCCATGCCGACAACCAGAGATTCTTGGATCACCAAAAAGAGTACGGTGGTAATGAATCAAACTGTCCAGTATTCCACCAATCAAACTCACTTTCTTCCCAGTATGTGTACAAATTTTCTGTTGTTTCTCCAATGTATAAAATGTCTGGGGACTCGTATCTATTACTTGTCTGGTAATATCCGGCGTTATCTGGGGTACCAATAGCAGGTATCTCTATTAAGTAGTCTTTCTTCCACTTCTCAAAAGAAATATTTGGATTATAACCATACTCATCTGCAGGATATTCTTTCTTCCATTCCAGAAACATTTGATACTTGAAAGTATATTCTTTAAACGCTCCATCGACCGTTTCGATGATGCCTGGAGGACTATAATCATCGTCTTTTAATAGAGACGTAGTTTCGACGGCCACTAATCCATCGCTGGTCTCAACTTGGACCCACATGTGACGATCTTTCTCAACTAGATACGCGTGGTACCCGGCTCCTTCAAGAAGCCACTCAAGTAATGCACTCGAGTCGCTGCAATCAAAAACATTCTCACGGTATCCTGGAAAATCTAAAGCACAAAGAAATACGGCTAATTCCTCTACGGATTTATCTTCAGGGATGAAACATGTCTGTTTAACGTATTGTTCAGCAAACTGATAATAGTAGTCTATTCGGTCTAAAACACTCGGGTCTGGCTCAGTTACGGTTATTGTGCTAGTGAATTCTTTGTCTAACCCGTTTATTTCGAAAACATTTGCTCCCATATCCGTGTTATTGAAGGTGTATCGAAAATACGTCTTATTATGTGACTGTAAAAATAAATCAAACCCGTCAACGGGCGCTCCATTAAATAAGACATCTATGTACCGCGTATCGTCCTTGTTCCCTTTATTCGTTATCGTAAACCGTATAACGATTGATTCATCCACCCAAGGCGTAGAAGGTCTAACGTCAAAATATTCACAGACAAAATTTGACCCCCCAAAGAAAGAGTCATAGACAAAATACCCGGCACCAACTAAAATAACTAGAATAATAAAGACTGGGACTACCCCTGTTTTTCCCTTTTGACCCGAAAAATATTTTAGACTAACCGGGGAGCACACTCTAAAATCAACTTTAATGTTTTTTAAATAATTAATGTACTCTGGGTCCAGTATTATCACCAGTAAACCATGCACCACTGCTGGCATACTATTTAACAAGGGACATCAAACCTGGTCCAGAATTTTTTCAAGATTACAAGTAACCTGCAACAGACCCCAAGAAAAGCCCCCGATCACCCCCAATGATCCTTATTCCATGTGAGAAGGATATTGAAATTCTCACTATAACTAGAAATAATGAAAATAAAAATCCTCGTCTATATGCATATTATTTGGTCTGCGGAAATTATTAATTTCCTCAAACGCAAACATGCAGTCTTACCATCGTTTTCTTCCTTTTTTTGATGTTTTTCCCTTACTCTTTCCTGAAAACTCGGTCCCACATATGTTACATTTCCATTCATTATCTTTCTGTGATATTTTTCGACTACCACAGTTGGGACAATTTTTCTTTCGTGCCATTTTTATTATTCCTGTATTTAGTAATTCCAAATATTTTTCTCGCGCTTGCAGTATAAGGATTATCGAACACTAAAGAGCGTACATCAGTCTTAACTTGATAGGCTAGGACCTCGCACACAGTATTATTGAAATTCAGTTTTTCCATGTAACCAGAAACACCTCCAGCACAGAATTTTTTTCGTATAACCAAGTAACATGGTACAAGCCCCCTAGACACCTTAAATCCAACCAAAACCATACCGACAAACATGACCCAACCCAACATAGACAGAAACGCACTAACACAGACCCTCAGAGACATGGTAGCCATCGACTCCACAAACCCCAGCCTCGTCCAAGACGCCGCAGGCGAGACGGAGATCGCCGACTACCTGGAACAATGGATGAAAGCCCACGGCCTCGACACCACACGCCACGAAGTACAGCCCGGCCGCCCCAACGTAGTAGGCATCCTCCACGGCACAGGCGGCGGCAAGACCCTCCTCCTCAACGGCCACACCGACACCGTCGGCACCGACTACATGACCATCGACCCCTTCAACCCCGTCACCAAACAAGGCAGGCTATACGGCAGAGGAAGCTTCGACATGAAAGGCGGCCTCGCCGCCAGCATGGCCGCCATAAAAACCATAATCGAAGAAGGCACCGAGCTAAAAGGCGACGTCATACTGGCAGCCGTCTGCGACGAAGAATACGCCAGCATCGGCACAGAACACCTCATGAAACACACCACCGCAGACGCCGCCATAGTAGGCGAGTTCACCGCAGGCAACATACAGGTAGCCCACAAAGGCTTCGCATGGGTGAACGTGGAGACCCACGGAGTCGCCGCCCACGGCAGCCTCTACCGCGTCGGCGTAGACGCCATCGCCAAGATGGGCCACCTACTCGTCGGCCTCGAAGAGCTAGGTCGGCAGCTGGAGGGGACCGAGCACCCCCTCGTCGGCCCCGGCTCCGTCCACGCAAGTACCATACAGGGAGGCAGCGAGCTCAGCACCTACCCCGACAGCTGCAGGCTCCAGCTGGAGAGGCGGCTCATCCCCGGCGAGGACAGGGGCGACGTCGAAGCGGAGATTTCCAAACTCGTCGAGTCGCTTGGGGAGGCCGACCCCAAGTTCGACGCCGACTACGCCATAACGTTCTACCGGGGCCCCATGGAGATACCCACCGATGAGGAGATATGCTGCGTCCTCATGGAAGGCTCCGAGAAGCTCCTCGGCAAGACCCCGCGGTACGTCGGCGGCACAGGATGGATGGACACCCAGATCATATACAGCAGGGGGACACCCGCGGTCGCCCACGGCCCGAACGGCTACGGCGCCCACGCAAAGGAGGAGTGGGTCGACCTGCAGTCAGTCTACGAGACCGCCCAGGTCCACTGGTACGCCATAAACGAGTTCTGCGGGGAAGCCTAGAGCTCGCTGAGCCACGCGGCCCTCCTCGACGTTTCCAGGAACGCCAACGTGCATCTGCCCGAAAGGTAGCCGCAGACCTCGCCGGGGTTAACAACCAGCACGCCGTCCTCCTCGCCTATGGACGCCCGGTGGGTGTGCCCCTTCACTATGACGTCGTAGCCGCCGCTGTGCGCCCTGTCCACATCCTCCTTCCTGTGGCCGTGGAGCAGCGCCACCCGCAGGCCGTCGGCCTCGACCTCCGCGAAGTAGCCCCTGATCTCCGCGCCTGCCTCGGCGTAGACCCTGCCAAGTAGTTCACGCTCGGCGCAGTTGTTGCCGTAGACGCCTATCATGGGGGCTTCCAGGGGCTCGAAGTGTTTCGCGGTGAACGCGGAGACGTAGTCCCCCGCGTGGAGCACGAGGCCCACCCCATCCTCGTTCAGACGCTCCACCACCCTGTCTATCATGTGTACGTTGTCATGGGTGTCGGATATGAGCCCGACTATCAACCCTTATACCCCTCCAGCAATTCCTCGAAACCCCTGTAAGCCTCGTCCCAGCCCCCGGGCTCCCCTGGAGAATAGACCTGTAGCCTCAGGCTCTCCGACAGCGTCTTCCTTGCCTCCATGACGCCCCCGATCTCGCCTAGTGACACGAGCTGCACCACGGCGTTGCCCAGCGCCGTAGCCTCCACCGGCCCGGCGACGACCTCGGCCCCCGTGGA
>CAYFYM010000121.1:0-4169 GCA_964347405.1 uncultured Candidatus Bathyarchaeia archaeon
CCCCCGAGCGTCGATCACCTTCTCGGCGCCGCCGTGTGCCTTGGCCACCTCGTCCGTGGGGCCCACGGCGACGATGTCCTCTCCCTCTATGGCTAAGGCGCCGTCCTCTATGGTGCCGAGGCCTTCTCCCTTCATGGTGAGCATGAACCCGTGTTTGATGAGTATGCCGTCGTACCTGGTCAACGTTTACACCGCTTCCCCCATTACGTCTTTCTGCGTTTAAAAAATCTTTCAGAGGCGTCCTAACGCGCGACGTCCACGGGCACAGGGTCCAGCAGGCTGACCAGGGTCTCGGGCTTCATGCCCACGACGAAGCCTCGGCGCCCAGCGTTGATGTAGAGGTAGGGCAGCCCCAGTATCGTGGACTGGACGTAGACCGGCAGCCGCCTCTTGGCGCCGAAGGGGCTTATGCCACCCACCGTGTAGCCCGTTAGGCGCTGGGCGTCCCGTCTGCTCGTCGTCTCCACGTTCCTGGCGCCAATCGCACGCGCCAGCTCCTTGAGGCTCATCTCTTTCTCGCCGTGCATGAGCACAATGAAAGGGCTCCCGGCGTCGTCCTCCATGACCAGCGTCTTGACGACGGCGTGCTCGTCTACTCTCATCTGTCTGGCCGCCTCCACGGCGCCGGATTTCCGGTAGTCGTAGAGGTGTCTAGTGTACTCGGCGCCCGCTTCATCGAGCTGCCTCGTGGCCGGGGTGACGGGGTACCTCAACCCTATCACCACTTCAAGACCCATCGGCGACTATTTGTGGTTTGGCTCCCAGAAGAGCTATGGGCTCAAGTTGATTGATTGTTAAACGTTTAATATTCATACAAATACTTCATTCGAAGGAGCATAACCCATTGATCGAGATACGTTTCCACGGCAGAGGGGGACAGGGCGCCGTGACCGGCGTCAGGATGCTGTCCTCGGCCGTCCACATAGACGGCAAATTCACCCAGGCCATCCCACAGTACGGGACGGAGCGCAGGGGGGCGCCGGTCGTTGCGTTCTGCAGGATAGCCAACGAGCACATCAAGGAGAGGGACCTGGTCCACGAGCCTGACATCGTCGTCGTCCTGGACCCCCTTCTCGGTAAGACGGTTGACGTGACCCAGGGCCTGAAGGACGGCGGACTGATGCTGGTGAACCATCCGGGCTCCTACACGGAGGCCGGGCTCGGCGGCGGCTTCAACGTCGCCACCGTGGACGCCACCAGGATAGCCCTGGAAACGCTGGGGCGGCCCATCACCAACACCGCCATACTGGGGGCTTTCGCCAAGGTCACGGGGCTGGTCAACTTGGCTTCGCTGGAGGAGGCCGTGAGGAGGGAGTTCCCCGAAAGGATAGTCAAGCCCAACATACTGGCCATGCGCCAGGCTTACGAGGAGGTATCCGAGCCCATGGACGCGTCGCAGGTCCCGAAGACCATGCGCGAGGAGGCGAAGTCCACGCAACCCATAATATCGTACTCCAGGGACGTCGCCGACTGGCGGGTGTTCACGCCGGAGATAGACCGGGACAAGTGCATAGGCTGCAAGCGCTGCTGGGTTTACTGCCCCGAGACGGCGATAAGCGTGGTCGGGGACAAGGCAGAGGTGAACTACAGCTACTGCAAGGGCTGCGGGATATGCGCCGAGGAGTGCCCGGTGAGTGCGATAGAGATGAAGCTGGAGGAGGTCTAGACGTGAAGTCTGAAGTCATGGTGGGCAACAAGGCCGTGGCGTACGCGGTGAAGCTGGCGAGGGCGAGGCTCATCTCCGCGTACCCGATAACGCCGCAGACCACCATTGTGCAGTACCTGTCGGACATGGTGGCGAGCGGCGATCTGGACGCCGAGTTCGTCAACGTCGAGGGCGAGATAACCGCCCAGCTGGTGTGCATGGCGGCGTCCATAGCGGGTGTACGGGCTTTCACGGCCACGTCGGGGCCGGGGCTGCTTTACATGCACCACGCGCTCCACGGCACCGCCCGCTACAGGCTTCCGGTGGTCATGGCCGTCGCGAACCGCGGCGTCAGGACCATGGGGCCCGACCACACAGACCTGATGGCCCAGAGGGACACTGGCTGGATACAGCTGTACTGCGAGAACAACCAGGAGGTCCTGGACACCGGCGTCATGGCTTACAGGGTGGCCGAGGACGAGAGGGTCCGGCTGCCCGTCGCCTTCGGCCTCGACGGCTACGTGCTCAGCTACACCGCCGAGCCGGTGGCCATCCCTGAGCAGGGCGAGGTGGACGAGTTTCTCCCGCCCTACGTGGGCGAGTACCCGGTGCTCCCGGAGCGCTTCGACGAGGAGATAGAGGTCTACAAGAGGCACTGGAGCCGGGGCAGGGGCATCGACGAGCCTTTCACGCCGCTCCCCGCCGACGAGAACTACTCCCACCTCACCATGGTGAAGTGGGGCGCCGGACACGACCTCCAGTGGAGGTGGCGCGCCCACCAAGAGGCCATGACCCGGGCCAAGAAGGTCATCAAGGAGGTGGACGAGCTGTACGGGAAGCGGTTCGGCCGCAGCTACGGCGGCCTCGTGGACGAGTACCGCTGCGACGGCGCCGAGGCCGTCATAGTGGCCATGGGCACCATAGCGAGCACGGCCCGCGCCGCCGTGGACAGGCTCAGGGGCGACGGGAAGCCCGTGGGACTCGTCAAGCTCAAGGCCATGAGGCCGTTCCCCGCCGAGGAGTTCACGCGGATGGGCGAGGAGGTGGAGGCCATAGGCGTGCTTGACAGGAACATCAGCCTCGGCGAGGGCGGCGTGGCGTACAACAGCATACGGAGCGCCATCTACGGCTTGGAGGAGAGACCCATGGTCCACGGCTACCACGTAGGGCTGGCCGGCAACGAGGTGCGGGTGCAGGACGTATCGAGGATAGCTGAGAGGACGCTCAAGGCGGCGAGGGGCGAAAAGGTTGAGCCCCCCGTCGCCTGGGTGGGGAGGTGATCGACGTGAGCAAGAGAATGAGCATTAACGACATACCGGAGGAGGAAGCCGTCTGGCCCGGGAACCCGGCGTGCCAGGGCTGCGGAGGCAGCATAGTGGGCAGGCTCGTCTACAAGGCGCTGGGCAGGAACTCTGTCCGCGTCGAGGTGGCGTCCTGCGCGCCGGGCTTCATGAACATCAGGGTTCCCAGCTTCTACGCGCCCGCCTTCGAGGGGGCAGCCGCGTTCCTCACGGGCCTCAGCCGGGGCTACAGGCTAATGGGCCGGGAGGACGTGACCATAGCTGGCCTCATAGGCGACGGCGGCACCGTGGACATAGGGTTCCAGGGGCTCTCGGCGGCCGCGGAGAGGAACGAGAACGTGTTCTGGTTCACATACGACAACGAGGCGTACATGAACACCGGCGGCCAGAGGAGTAGCTCCACGCCGTACCTGGCCAGGAGCGCGACGACGCCCGTGGCCGGGGAGAGCCGCGGCAAGAGCGAGGCTAAGAAGAACCTGCCTTTCATACTGGCGCTCCACCGCGTACCCTACGTTGCCACGGCGTCCGTGGCGTACCCCGAGGACCTCACCGCCAAGATAATGTACGGCAAGACGTTGAAGGGCTTCAAGTACATGCACGTGCACGCGCCGTGCCCCACGGGCTGGGGGTTCGACCCCAAGGACGCCATAAAGGTTTCACGGCTCTCGGTCCAGTCGGGGCTCTGGCCCCTCTACGAGATGGAGGACGGCAGACGCTGCAAGCTGACATACAAGCCGAGGGAGCTGGCGCCCGTCTCGGAGGCGCTGAAGCTGCAGGGCAGGTTCAGGCACCTCACCGACGCCGAGACCGACGCCATCCAGCGGATCACCACGGATAACTGGGACAGGCTCCTCGCCCTAGACGGCGGGGAGATATGCTAGGAGGCGGTGACATGGCGAAGCTGCTGGAAGGCGTCAGGGTCCTCGACCTGAGCCACGTCTACTACGGCCCCTACACGACCATGGTCCTCGCCTCCATGGGCGCCGAGGTCATAAAGATCGAGCCGCCGTGGGGCGAGATGGCCAGGTTTTACCCGCCGCTGGTGAACGGCGAGAGCTCCCCCTTCATGTACCTGAACAGGTGCAAGAAGGGGATAACCATCAACCTCAAGAGCGAGGAAGGCAAGGCCATATTCTTCAGGCTCCTCGAGGACGCGGACGTCGTCGTCGAGAACTTCAAGCGGGGCACCATGGAGAAGCTGGGGCTGGGCTACGAGGACCTGC
>CAYFYM010000122.1:0-3946 GCA_964347405.1 uncultured Candidatus Bathyarchaeia archaeon
TCTGCGTCCTGACACCCTGATTCCGTAGTATGTCTCGCCCTGAACCTTGTTTCCTTGAACCTCGAAGTCGTCGCATTTCCTGACGTGTATGCCCTCGTACCCGTCCATCAGCCGTATACGGTTGTTATTTATGACGCCGCCTCTGAGCTTGTCGGCTCTTTCTCTGTCCATCACGGGGCCGAGAACCTTGATGCCGCAATAGTTCAGCTTATCCAGTTTGAGGTCGTTGCCCTCGATCTCGACGTCGAACCCCGGCGACGGGAAGCCCCAAGCGCTCTGGACCAGTATCCCCGCCCCCGCCTCGGGGCTTGAGAAGGGGTAGGACCCATACACGTCTGACTCTACGGTGTTGTCTCGTATAACCACGTCTGCGGTCTGTAGGCAACCCGTCACGGCTATCCCCCTCGCGTTTGTGTTGCGTATGACGTTGTTCATGATGTTGACGGCGTCGGATGCTTGATGCACGGCGACGCCGAAACCCATGTAGTACTCATGGTTGAACAGGTCTGGCCGATACTCCGGGTCTTCCTCGAGGCCGTCCCTTGAGAGGAAACCGCCGAAGGCGCCGCCGCGGGCGAAGTCAACATGGTTGCCTTCTATCGTGACTCTGCCCTTGAAGACGCTGGGCTCTGAGCCGCGTACCCAGATCCCTATGACGACGTCGCCGAACGCGCCGTAAGTCATCCCCCTCCCGTAACCGGTCATGAGGGTGATCCTGTTGTCCCTTATGTCCAGGCTCCCGGCTTGGACGCCCCATATGCATATGTGGTTGAAGTCCGTGAAGTGTATGTTCTCTATCCTCACCTCGGCGTCTCTGCCGTTCACCTTGAAGACGGAGTCAAACTCGGTGAACGGGAAGCCCCAGCCCTTCTTGTTGATCGTTGCCGCCGGGACGGCTTCCTCCCTTCCCTCCCCCCTGACCACGACGCTTCTGAATATCTCCACCATGGAGGAGCCGAAGTTGAACGTGCCCTTGAGTACCACCTCGTCGTAGTTGTCCACGGCCTCCTGAACAGCCTGAGCGTCTACCTCGGGTCTATCCTGCCCTATGACCGTTATACTTTCTGATGGCTCCCCCTTCACGGGAGGTCGTCCATGCACAATCTGAGACCCCGTTGTGGTTGTTCTCTGTTCCGCTCCCTCCCAGTGGTACCTGAACAGCTCTCTGCACCAGTCTAGAGCCGCTTCCTGGGTCGCCGTGAAACCCTTGAAGTCGTGTTGACCGTTTGATGTCGGGAAAGCCAGCACACAACAGCTTTCGGATAAGAACAAGAGAACGCTGACCTTGTCCAGCATCCTCTGCTCGACCAGAGGCGTGCTTCTCGTGCGGTTCAAGGCGCGGGTTTCCTCGGAGGTCATGGCGTCGATGTCGGGGTTTAGCACGCGCTCCCTGGGCTCGATGATCCTGAACCTTACTCCGCGGTTTATCGTCTCGACGATGGTCGAGAGAAAGTTCATTGGAAACTGATCGACCAGGATCCAGATCCGTTCCCTCGATTCCTTGAAGAGGTTATCCGTGTAACGGAAGAAATCCATGGCGTTCCATAGACGCGTGCTTCCGCTGAGTTCACCGATCTGCTTCACAAACCGGGCCGGGACCTCTGCAAGGCTATGGGTTTCGAAGTACTCGCTGTTGGCTGACAAGAACTCGAACTCCCGGAACAGGAGGATTGAGGCCTCGCCGTACGGGGTGAGGTGATAAAGCCCTTCCACGTCTCTCTCGATGAGACCGATGTCTCTGAGCCTGGTTATGTGCCGCCTGATCTCGGGGTGGTTCAAGCCCTGCTCCCTCGCGATCTCTGTTATACGCATGGGTTTCCCCTTCAGCAAAAGCAGAATCCTGTGCCTGATCTCGTTAGATACCTCGAAGAGAAGGCTGTAGAAGTTTTCAGACGCGGGCATCCGGTTGATTCATCCTCCCTTCGTTGCATCGGTCATTATTCGTTGTATTGATCTTCCGGAGTTTAGATAAAAAAATGTAGCCTTTCCGTGACTTGAAGGTAAGACTCAGGCGATGTTAGTCACGGAAAACATTGAGCATGCGTTCAGCATAGAGTTAAAGAATAAACGACACGTGAAACACATCTTCGTGTCGGACGAGGCCCATGAAAGGGTCCTCTTCGAGGGCAGCCTCGGAAAACTATTGGACATGTCACTCGTCGAAGGCGACATCCTTGAACTCACGGGCGTAAACGGCGTTCTGAGGGTAAGCCTAACCAGGGAACAGCTACAGGAGACCATCAAGGCTGCGTCGCAGGTCGAACCCTAGCTCCGAGCTGGGGAGCTATACAAGTACCAAGAAAGGAGGTGGGAAAAAGATGAGATGTAAAGCATCACGTGCTCTATCGGTGACGTTGGCTCTCACGCTTGCGTTACTACCTGCAATGACTGCACAAGCGAAGAACCCCCTATATGGTGTAATGGACCTTGAGTTCAACACTGCCTGGCCCGGCCCGCAGGATGAAGTCCCTGACTGGGTTGGAACAATAACCATCGACGAGGAGGAGTACGGCATGCTGTTCTTCGCCATTGGGTCAGGGAAGGCTTTCGACGACAACCTCAAAGGAAACGTGCACTTCTTCGAGGAGATCTGGGCGATCTACGACACCGATTTCGATTTAACGTCGTTGATACCGAGCAGCTCAGCCGCTGACTGGGAGTACTGGCTGCCATGTAATCACCCGGATGAACTTGTTCTATGGGGGTATGACCAAGGGCAAACCAATGTACGGACAAGCAAGTATCACATGACCGGCAGCGTGGAGGAAGCATTCGATGAATTCTCCATGTGGGAAGGCCGCAACGTGTACATGAGCGGCGTGATCGAATGGTATGAAACAGGAGGCCCCCATTACGCCCCCGGCACATTAAGAATAAACTGATGATCTCAAGGACAGAGGTAAAAAATACAAGCATCCAAACAAGGAGATATCACTCCCTTTTTTCTTTCCATTATAACGAACTAGAAAATATGGACGCGCCCAAGTGATACGAATTGACAATTGTTTAATATCTTGAATCGAAGATAAATCCGGGTAGTTGGTTGCTTAGAATCGAGGATATATCAGAAGATAATCTGGACGACGTGTTCAATGTATGCTCATGGGACAGACCATTTGCGCCAAAGGACGACCCCACACTCGAAAAAGGCAGGGAGATCAAGAGACATTGGCTCCTCTACATGCTGGATAAGTATGGCCCCTGCACCAAGATAGCATACCTGGACGAGAGACCCGTGGCTCAGATACTCTTCTACCCCGAGGAAACGATACCCTTCAACCACGACCCCCGAAGAGACGTGCTGCACCTGCAATGCACCTTCAACTCCTTCCCAGAGGCTCAGCGTAAAGGAGTTGCCACCGCCCTGATGAAGGAGCTGCTGGAGGAATGCAGATCAGGGTTAAGGTGCATGGGAGGCAGGCAATGCAGCTTCGTGGTGACGAAGCCCTTCCCCCATGAGGGCGAGCTACCGCTCGACGAGTTCTACGGCAAATTCGGCTTCAAACAAGGCAACCAGGAGATGTACCTAGAGATCGATGGAGAATACGTCCCAAGGAAGATCCTTGAGAACCGGCGTCTGCCAGAAGACAGGGGCAGGGCGTTGAACTTCTATAACCCCCCCTGCGAGTGGGGGTATTATTTCGCCGTCAAAGTGAAGGAGCTGCTGAAAGACGTTGACCCCGACCTCCCCGTGGAGATACTGAACCTATGGGAGAAACCTGAGGAGTATATCAAGCGATCTCACAACCAGCAGATAGCAGCCCGCACATTTATCAACACCCTGGAACCCGACCCCTTCCTCTTCTGGGTCGACAAGGAGGCCTTTCGCCGAAACGCCGAAGAGGCGCTAGGTAAACAGTAAACCTTGAACCGGGAGCGGCCACTTGGTATCCTGGGGATGATGAAGGCGTTCCGTCCCTTTAATTGATGCACCCTTCTCCTAACT
>CAYFYM010000123.1:0-4101 GCA_964347405.1 uncultured Candidatus Bathyarchaeia archaeon
GACCTGATGCTGAACGGCCACACTGACACGGTCGGATTCGACTACATGAGCATAGAGCCCCTCGACCCGGTGGTGAGGGAGGGAAAGATGTACGGGAGGGGCACATTCGACATGAAGGGCGGCCTCGCCTCCAGCCTGGCGGCGGTCAAGGCTGTCGTGGACTCCTGCACCCGTCTCAAGGGGGACGTCATACTCGCTGCCGTCTGCGATGAGGAGTACGCGAGCATAGGGACGGAGAGACTCGTCGAGGAGGTGATGTGCGACGCCGCAATCATGGGCGAGCCCACGGGCTTGAACATCCAGGTAGCCCACAAGGGGTTCGCATGGATAGATGTCGAGACGAGGGGCGTCGCTGCGCACGGGAGCGCATACGAGGTTGGGGTGGACGCTATAGCGAAGATGGGGAAGGTCCTTGTCGAGCTAGAGGGGCTCCAGGGGGAGATGCTTAAGACAAGGCACGGGCTGGTGGGCCCGGCCTCCGTCCACGCCTCCATGATCGAGGGCGGCAGGGAGCTGAGCACATACCCCGACAGATGCAAACTCCAGGTGGAGCGCAGGATGATCCCGGGAGAGGACAGGGCCGCGGTCGAGGCGGAGATGGACGGGCTCCTTGGGGGCATATCCGAGGCTGACCCAAAGTTCGCGGCCAGCTACGAAATAACCTTCGTGAGGGGCCCCATGGAGGTCTCCCCAGATGAGGAGATATGCAGGGTCCTTCACCGCAGCGCCCTGGATGTGACGCGGAGAGCCCCGGACTTCATTGGGGGAAGCGGGTGGATGGACACGGAGATAATCTGGAGCAGGGGGACCCCGGCCGTCGCCTACGGGCCGAAGGGGGAAGGCGCCCACGCAGCCGTCGAGTACGTCGAGGTTGACTCCGTCGTAGAGGCAGCCAAGGTGCTTGAGAAGGCTATCATGAGGTTCTGCGGGGTGGAGGGCTAGAACACCCTCCGTCCATCATCCCCACGGACCCCTCATCATGGCGTTTCACTGTGGTGTCGGGCACCAGCCCACGAGCTCCTGAAAGCCTAGTGCATGAAAATCCCGCCGTGAAGAAATTATGATATGCGTAGAGGAGTCTAACAATACTAAGGTGGTCGGGATTTGAGCCAAGCTCTAGATTTATTTACGTTGTTATTAGTTGGAATCCTTGCAGTATTACTAATTACCCTAATAATAGCCTCATACTACAGGGCATACATTTTTTTTAAATACTTATACATAAAAAAATTAGACTCCTCCAACATTGACTCTGATAAAACTATACCATTTCATAAACAAATACAGAATGCATTACATGTAATTATACCGCTCGCTATTGGTGGTAGCGAGGTTGCGGTCTGGAAACTTATTAAAGAAGTGGACTTACTCAATGGTAGTGATAAAGGTAAATTATTAAAAAGTTATAGATACAAACTTAAAAAATTAACCATTCTTTTATATAAAGTTGCAGTAAGCCTTGTTATAGTGATCTTATTATTATTTTTTCATACTCAGAGATGAAATCGCCAAGAACGAAACGAAACTAAAAGCATAAGAAAATCACCACTGGAGATCATCATCCACACATGCAGGTAGTTGGATGCCGTAGATGAGGTCACTGATTATGTGTACAGCGGCCTCAACGTCATAGATGAGATCAGGGGTGGCGCCCACGAGAAACACGTCTACGCTGGTTCTATGCATCTTGCTTCAGTGAGCGGGGGTGCTGTGGAGAACTATCATGTGGATCATCTGGGCTCTACGAGGCTTAAGACGAACAGTAATGGCGGGGTCATCTACGAGAGCAACTACGAGCCCAATGGGCCTGGATACGGTGAGAGCGGCAGCGAGGAGTTCAAGTACACCGGCAAGCACGAGGACCCAAGCGGGCTCTACTACTTCGGGGCACGGTACTACAACCCCGAAATTGGGAGGTTCATCACCGAAGACCCGGTACTAGGAAGCCTCGAAGATCCCCAGGGCCTGAATAGGTATGTCTACAGCAGGAACAACCCCCTTAAGTATACAGATCCGGATGGACGATTCTTTGCGAATATCCTAGTGGGGGCTGTTGTAGGAGGAATTATAGGTGGTGGCTGGTACGCTTTAACACATATAGGCACTTTGCACACACGTGAAACTCAGAGAGAAGTTGTTGTGCATGCTGTATCAGGTGCTGTTTCTGGGGCTGTTATATCAATGGGAGGACCTGCACTATGTGTGGCAGGAAAAATCGCTTTGAAAGCAGCCGCTACTACGTTATCTTGGTCGACTGAAAATATGATGAGAGGAGTAATGGGAGGACCTATAGAACCTCAAAGCCCTGGCGAGATCATTAATGAGTTGTACACAAGCACGCTCATATCTGCAACTGTTGGAGAAGCATTTACACATGTACCACCGGGGATAAAAGAAACGGTAACGAATAAAATAGGGGAAACTGTACCATTTCTAGCTAACGAGTATGATGTACTGTACTACAGAGGTGAACCCGAAACGAGTTCTATTGCAAATATGCTGGTAGACTTAATACCTCCGAGAGTCGCTGTAAAAGCTGTGAGACATGTAACGAATCCTTTATTCGAGTATCGCGAACCAGGAGTAGCATATTGGTCGTCTGGTATTTATGACTCAGGGGAAATCACCGATTGGTGAATGGAGAGGAGAAGGACCTCCAAACGGAGAGAAAGCTAAAAAAACGTATATTCATTGGAACTTCAGTGATCTTTATACTTTCTATAACTCAATATACATTTCCGAAACTCCGGATCAATGACCCGAGTATCTGGTTTTTTGTCTGGATGTTTACCCTATGGCTCGTCTGGATGGTTTGGGTATATTTTAGGTGGCGTAGTGCGACATATCCAGATTTCAGTGGATGGAGATACTCTGTGATGCTTGGATTGGCAATACTTGGAGTGATCGGCGTATTTATGCTCGGGGCTGTAAGGATGTATCTCCGAGAATCCAGTCTTCAAGGAAAAGTTACCATTATCACAATTTATTTAGTAATATTAATGATTCCAACGGTAGGATTAGGTTGGACAGAAGTTTGGAAGAAATTCAAGGATCCTTATAAATTTCTGGCAAAGTACTGTGCCGTTATTCAAGCTGCGTTATTAATTATGATATTATCCACCTCTACAGTTGTTTCTGAGAGAAGTGTCACTTTATTTAAATTGATGCTTAATTATCCTGCTAAGTACCTTGATGTCATTTTGTATATTTTTATTGCGTTCATGTTGTTTGGAATTTATCTAACCAATATAGGAATAAACAACAGAATCATGAAATTTTCTGGTATACTTGCCTTATCCAATTTAATCATGTGTAGCGCCATTATGCTACATTATGAAGAAGATGTGATGGGAGTGGCATTAATTATGTCATCCTTTTTTTTAAGTATGATAGGAATGATTCCTCAGTTATACTGGGCTTTTGATTCGCGTAAAAAAAGGCCGAGTTCTCGTTGATAGCAAATTCAACTATATTTCGGAGATGTATTACAAGTTGCGTATATATATGAAGGAGGGCGCCACCACGAGCTATAACTACGACTGCATGAACAGGCTCACCCAGGCCACGGGAATGGGCTTCCAGTGGGACGACAACGGGAACCTCGTGTACATGGACGACGGCTCGACAAGTGGGACTACGCGTACGACAACGAGGACAGGCTGATTGAGGTCCTCAGAAACGACGTCTTTCTGAACAGGTTCTTCTACGACGCCGATGCAAGGAGGTGAAGATGGTAGATGGCCAAGGTAATTCCCTGTACCATGTCTACTCGGGTCTGGACATCATATATGAGAACTAATCGTTAGGAGCCACGAAGCACTTCTAGGCGAATGGACTGCACATAGCTGAGAACAGGGATGGCACTGTGGAGTACTATCATCAGGACCACCTGGGAAGCACCAGGCTGGTCCAGAGGATATAATAGATCGGAGTCAAATCCGGGTTCTTAAACAGAGGCTTGGGAGAACCGACCTTCCATCTCCACTGTCAAGAGAAAGCAGTTCGGTGCTCCAAATAAACCCCAAGAATCATTGAATTCACCCGCGCGTACAATCAACATCTGAGCGTATCTCTATGCATCTGTTTTACTTTTGGGGATCA
>CAYFYM010000124.1:0-1798 GCA_964347405.1 uncultured Candidatus Bathyarchaeia archaeon
CTCAAGGATGCCTATGACTCTGAGGGTGAGCTCCTTCTCCGCGTCGTTCACGGTGGACTTTATCTTGATCCTGTCACCCAGATCGATGACCCTCTCGTCAGCGTCCAGGGGCTTCGCTATGTTAGCGCCTATGACCACAACCGCCGAGTCGCCTCTGACGAAGTTCCTGCCCTCCTCTATAACGGTGTTCTTGTTGATCTCGGCGTACTCCTCGGTGACGCCGTAGACGTCCGTGTAGAAGCTCCTCCCCTTGACTGTGAAGCTGCAGTACTTGTTGGCGATTATTGGCGTCGCCGCCTCCACCCTGGAGGTCCTCTCGATGATGTCAAGCTCCCTCCAGTCGAGTGTGTCCGCCACGATCCCCTGCCCCTGACGGACCTCGCCCGGGATTACTATGATGTTGGTGGGGCCGAACAACTCCAGCTGCCCTGTGACGCTGTCCGTGAGCCCCTGTGTGACGGAGACGAGGCCCGTAACCGCCGTGCAGCCAATGAGTATGCCCACAAGGTTGAGCGCGAAACGGAACTTGCGTTCCCTTACCCCCTGCGTAGACATTAGAAGGATGTCGAGGGGGTTCACACGCTCACTCTCACGGCCCCAGCCCTAGCAGCCTGCGTATCCATACCCAGAACCCGGAGGGGCCCGCGTCCTGCCCCGGCTGCGGGGCGTCGCCTCCGACGCTCATGGTGAACCCAAGCTGCTCCTCGTGCTCCCTGTTCAGGTGGTCCCTGTACTCGATGCTGAGGCTGAGATCGTGGTCGCCCTCCTCCGCATCATCGGATACCCTGTAGTTGATGTCGAACGGGATTGGGCTGTCAGGGTCCACGGCGCCTATGTACTCTGTGCTGCCTGCCACCCGCCTGAAGACATCGTCCTCGACTAAGCCTATGCTGACGAAGTCCACGCTCTCCGTCCCGATGAGGAGGAGGTCTGCCTCAAGCTCCTTGGTCTCTCCCCTCCTCACCGCATCGGTGGGGGTGTCTATGAGATCGAACTCTATGAGCCCCTCAACCATGACGGTCAGGGTCTCGGTGAGGCTCCCCGATTCGCCCCTAGAGGTCGTGTACGTCACTGTCGCCGTCACGGGGTACTGCCCGGCGGCGATGCCGCCCGACGCGAGGAGCCGGTAGGTCGCAATAGCTGTGCCGCTGGCCTCCAAGTCTCCCAAGCTGATCGTGGTGGGGCTCAGAGGCGATATCGAGGTGACCGTGCCGAAGCTCAGTTTGCTTAGCAGCTCGTAGGCGTCCGCGCCGCTGCACTGGACCTCCAGCTGCACGTCGAAGGTGTCTCCCGGCCTCACGCGATCCTGAAGCACCTCCATGCGTTTCAGCGTGACGACTGTGGTTTTCGCCGCGGCCGCCGAGTCGACGTTAACCGGGAGGCTGAAGGACTGATAGTATTTACTTTCTCCAGCGTCTCTATATGACACTGTAGCCGTCAACGTGTAAACCGACAGAGGCGTTCCTTCCAGTATGCTCAGCACAGGCTCCACGACCGCGGGCTCCCTGACACTCAGCTCTTCGAGTCTCGTACTGAGGCCGTCGACGACTGATATGTAGCTGGAAGCGGAGCTTAGCGTGAACTCGAGGTCGTAGAGCTTCTCGTCCCAGTTGTTTGTGAAGATGTAGGTCATCTGGTTCTCTGCCCCGGACTTGGCCTTGACGCTCCCCTGCTCCGTTGTGTATTTTATCTTGGGTGTGTAGCCCTGGTCCACGATGACGCCGATGGGCACCGTGACGGTGGCGGGGGTCGGCGTCAACGCCACGTACTTTATGTACGACACGGTGAGGGTTAGACT
>CAYFYM010000125.1:0-3729 GCA_964347405.1 uncultured Candidatus Bathyarchaeia archaeon
GGGATCGATGTCTCCGAAGTGAGGTGGATCTGCGCCTCCCTGGGTTCGGGGTTCGTTGGGCTGGCGGGAGCCTACCTCTCCCTCGTCATACTGCAAGGGTTCACCTACAACCTAGTGGCCGGCTACGGGTGGACGGCTTTCGCGCTCATCCTGTTTGGGAGGTGGAAGACGTCAGGAGTCTTCTGGGGCTCCCTCTTCTTCACTTTCCTCATCGGCGTCCAGACGAGGCTCCAAGTTGCGGGATTAACATTCATCCCCCCAGAGTTCGTGGTCATCATACCCCACTTCGGGGTCATCTTAGCCTTAGCCGTGGCGGGCGCGATGGGGGAGAAGGCCGGGATGCCCTCCGCCCTGGGGGTTCACTATGACAGGGAATAGGCCCATGAGAGGGCGTGTTGGTGATGCCCCGTGAATGATCTCGGCACCGCGGATGGCTTCACCGTCCTCGAAATGAGGGGCGTCACGAAGCGATTCCCCGAGGTTGTGGCCAACGACCACGTCGACTTCGACCTAAGGAGAGGGGAGATCCACAGCATCCTCGGGGAGAACGGGGCGGGGAAGACGACGTTAATGAACATCCTGTACGGCCTTTACAGGATGGATGAAGGAGAGATCCGAGTCAACGGAAAGAAGGCTTCGATAGGTGCCCCCAAAGAGGCGATAGACTTGGGCATCGGGATGATACACCAGTCCTTCACCCTAGTGGCAGGACAGACCGTTCTAGATAACATCATACTGGGACGGGAGCCGACCCGAGGGCCATTCTTGGACAGGAAGAAGGCGATGGGGGAGATACTCGAGTATGAGGATAGGTTCAACCTGAAGGTCGACCTCGAAGCCAAGCCGGAGCACCTCCCTGCCAGCGGGAAGCAGAAGGTGGAGATCCTCAAGACAATCTACCAGAAGGCTAAGATACTCATCATGGACGAGCCGACCTCGGTGCTCCTCCCCCACGAGAAGGAGGAACTCATGATGGCTCTCAAGGAGATGACAGCGGAGGGCTTCATCTCCGTGATCTTCATCACCCACAAGCTCCCTGAGGCGTTGGAGATCAGCGACAGGATAACCATCCTAAGGCGAGGGAGAGTCGTGGACACCGTAGAAGCCGGTGGCGTCGAAGTCAAGGATCTCGCCCGGATGATGATTGGCAGAGACATAATATTCGACATGGAGAGGCCGGAGCCCAAGAAGGGTGAAAGGCTCCTTGAGGTTGAGGGGTTGGAGGCCTACAACGATGCAGGAGTCATGACCCTGAAGGGCGTGTCCTTTGAGGTCAGAGGGGGAGAGATCTTGGGCATCGCCGGGGTGAGCGGAAACGGTCAGGAGGAGCTTGTGGACGTGATCGTGGGTCTCAGGAAGGCCCCCGCGGGGAAGGTGCTCATCGGGGGAAAGAACGTGACGAACCTCTCGCCCAAGGACCTCAGGGCGCTGGGGGTCGGCTACATCCCCGAGGACAGGATGAGGAGGGGCGTAATGCCCGAACTATCGATCAGGGAGAACATCATGCTGGGCACCCAATCGAGGAGGCCCTTCACCAACAGGGGGGCTCTCCCCTTCGAGAACATGTGGTTCATCAACCAAGATCAAGTCGATGAGTATACAAAGAAGCTGATTGAGGAGTATAACATAGACACCCCGAGCGTAGAGAAACCGGCGGGGAGACTCTCAGGGGGGAACCTGCAGAAGCTCATCCTTGCCCGGGAGTTCTCCAAGAACCCCAAACTTCTCATAGTGGACAAACCCACGTCCGGCCTTGACATAAGTTCCCAGGAGTTTATCCGACGGAAACTGACGGAGAAGAGGGACGAGGGCGAGGCGATCCTTCTCATCTCCGAGGACCTAGACGAGATCCTAGGCATGAGTGACCGGATAGCCATCATGTACGAGGGAAGGATAGTAAATGTCGTCAAGGCCAAGAGGGTCTCGAAGGAACAGATAGGTGAGATGATCACCGGCGCCTTGATTTCTTGAGAAACATCGGGAAGTCTAGATCATCACGACCAAGGACACAACTGGGTGTGTATCCAACGCGAAACCGGCGTCATCCGTAACCGTCGTTGCTCAAACTGCTTATAACCGTTCATGGCGTTGCATATGAAAACCTGGTGCAGGATTTGTCTGATAAAGAGTTCTACATGAGCGAGTACGTGCCGGACATCGAGATGAACCTCCCCGAGAAGGTGTGGCTGTTCGACACCACCCTCCGGGACGGGGAGCAGATGCCCGGAGTCACCTACACGATAGACGAGAAAATACTCATAGCACACCAGCTGGACCAGCTTCGTGTGCCCAAGATAGAGGCCGGCTTCCCCATAACCAGCAGAGGGGAGACCGAGGCCGTTAAGAAGATCGCCGCCCTCGGGCTGGACTCCACGATAGTCGCGTTGGCCAGGCCCCTGAAGGGCGACATAGACCGCGCGCTGGACTGCGACGTCCCCTACGTCCACATATTCATCAGCACAAGCGACCTCCACATCGAGCACATGATGAACACCACCCGCGAGGAGGTCATGCGCCAGACCGTGGAGGGCATAGAGTACGCGAAGGCCCACGGCGTCAGGGTCGAGTACAGCCCACAGGACGCGACAAGGACCGACATGGGGTTCCTCAAGGAGGTATGCTTAGCCGCCTCCGATGCGGGGGCCGAGATGCTTAACATACCGGACACAGTCGGCGTAATGACGCCTAGGGTCACCTACGAGTTCTTCAAGGAGCTCAAGAAGACCGTGGACACGCCGCTCAGCGCCCACGCCCACAACGACCTGGGCCAGGCGACGGCCACGAGCTTGGCCGCGGTGGAGGCCGGGGCAGAGCAGGTACACGTCTGCGTCAACGGGCTCGGTGAGAGGGCGGGCAACACCGCCCTCGAGGAGGTGGCGCTCAGCCTGGCAGCCCAATACGGAATAGAGACGGGGCTTAACTACCAGAAGATGGCCGAGACCAGCAGCCTGGTGGAGCGTCTAAGCGGCGTATACCTGCCGCCGTCTACGCCCATCGTCGGGGACAACGCGTTCTCGCATGAGGCGGGGATACACGTCCACGGATTACTGGGTTTCCGGGGCAACTACGAGATCATGTCCGCCGAGTTCGTGGGGAAGAAGAGCAGGGTCGTCGCCGGTAAGCACGCGGGCCGACACGGCATCTTCAAGATGGTCACTGACATGGGCTTCGAGCCCAGCGAGGAGCAGCTGAAGGCCATAGCCCGGGAGGTGAAGAGCCTTGGCGACACGGGTAAGCTGGTCACCGACAGCGACCTCTACGCCATAACCAGGAACATACTGGACATCAGACAGGAGGACAGGGTGAAGCTCCAGCAGCTTCTGGTGGTCACGGGGAACAACATCGTGCCCACGGCGAGCGTCACGCTGAACGTGGACGGGAACGAGATGATAGGCAGCGGCACAGGCAACGGCCCCATAGACTCCGCCATCAACGCCATCAGGAACGTGGTGAACGGGTTCGCCGACTTCACACTGGAGAAGTTTATGATGAAGGCCATCACAGGCGGCACCGACGCCGTCGCCGACGTCACCGTCGCCGTCAGGCAGGGCGAGAAGCTCATCACGGCGAACAGCGTCAACGGGGACACCGTCATGGCCAGCGTCGAGGCAATACTCAAGGGCATGAACAGGCTGCTGGACAAGCAGGGCGCGTAGCATGAGCACCGTAGCCGAGAAGATACTAGCAGACCACAGCGGCCGCGGCGAGGCCCACCCCGGGGAGGTAGTG
>CAYFYM010000126.1:0-8471 GCA_964347405.1 uncultured Candidatus Bathyarchaeia archaeon
GAGTGGATGCACTTCGTTCTCGACGACTCTAGCTACGGATCATCGCGTAAAGCTAGCGCGGCTCTCGAGGACGCCATGCGATGTTACCTGAGCCAGAAAAAGAGGAAGCCTACCTAACACATCTAAACCAGCAATTGTTATTACACTATGATGAGCCAGACATCATGAGAGACATGGAGTCGAGGTTCGTGGAGAGGCTATCCGAGGACACGGTGCGGTGCACCATCTGCCCCAGGATGTGCACAGTTAAGCCGGGTGGGAAGGGTTTCTGCGGGACCAAGGAGAACGTGGACGGGAACCTCATCAGCCTAACCTACGGCCAGCTCTCGGCCCTGGCAGTGGACCCCATAGAGAAGAAGCCCCTCGCCCACTTCCACCCGGGGAGCCTGAGCCTCAGCGTCAGCAGCGTGGGCTGCAGCTTCACGTGCCCGTGGTGCCAGAACTACCATATAAGCATGAGTAACCTGGAGGGGAGCCGCACCAGGTATATGAGCCCGGAGGAGGTGGTGGAGGCCGCCATGGTCCAGGAGTGCACCAGCATAAGCTACACCTACAACGCGCCCCTCATCAACCTCAACTACGTCGAGGACACCGCCCGCTTCGCCCACGAGAGCGAGATCAAGAACGTCCTCGTCACCAACGGCTACATAAGCAAACCAGCCTTGGAGCGGGTCGTGGACGTCATAGACGCCGCCAACGTGGACTGGAAAGCCTTCAACCAGGAGTTCTACAGGAAGCACTGCAGCGGCGAGCTACAGGCGGTCCTCGACGCCACTGAGGGCATGAAGGACAACGGCGTCCACGTCGAGGTGACCTTCCTCGTCATACCCGAGACTAATGACAGCCCGGACGAGACCCGTGGGATGGCTCGCTACATCGTCGACCACTTAGGCCCAGAGACGCCGCTTCACCTGAGCAGGTTCTTCCCCATGTACAAGTTCCAGCACGTCCCCCAAACGCCGGTTGAGACCCTGGTCAGGGCCAGGGAGATGGCCATGGAGGAGGGGGTCAGGTACGTTTTCGTGGGCAACGTCAGGGGTGGCGGCTACGAGGACACTGTGTGCCACGTGTGCGGTAAACCCGTCGTCAACCGGTCAGGGTACACGATTACCGACTGGCACCTGGACAGAGGTAATAGGTGCGCTTATTGCGGCGCCGAGATTCCCATCGTCGGTAAGAGAGAGTTCCACCGGCAGAGCTACGTCCTATGACCCAAGTTTATTAACCCGCAGCAATGCAGTCATTCATATCATCGAGTTGAGCATCATGAGCGTAGAACGAAAGGTAGTGTACTATACGAATCCTGGGAAGGAGCACACCGAAGAGACGTTGAAGATCGCCTTGCAGGCCGCAGAGGAAAGAGGCATCGACACCGTACTCGTCTCGAGCACGACGGGCTACACCGCCGAGAAGGCAGCTGAACTGTTCAGGGGGAGCGGGCTGAACCTCGTGGTCGTGACCCACCAGACAGGCTACAGGGAGTCCGGCGTCCAGCTGTTCCCAGATGAGTTGAGGGAGAGGCTGCTGAAGAAGGGAGTCGACGTTGTGACGTGCACAGACGTGCTCACGGGCACCGTGGACGTGGGTATGAGCCGCCAGAGGCCCCACAAGACCGGGCAGTTGGACGCGCGGCTACCCTATATACTACCGCCCACCAACGTGGTGATCGCCAACACGCTGCGGCTATTCAGCCAGGGCGTCAAGGTCTGCGCCGAGATAGCCATGATGGCGGTGGACAGCAACGCCGTGCCGTCTGGGGAGAAGGTGGTGAGCGTCGCCGGGAGCCACGCAGGAGCGGACACGGCCATGGTTTTGACCGCCGCCGAGTCGGGCAGAGTAAGGGACATGAAGCTCCACGAGGTCCTATGCAAGCCCCTCTAACCTTTTCTATCACTTATTATCGGCCGATCCTGTTTCATAGGTGATGTTATGATAGACTACGGAGTACAGATCGAGCCCCAGTTCGGGTACACCTGGGAGATGATAAGGGAGACGGCCATCGCCGTCGAGGAGGCGGGCTTCGAGAGCCTGTGGTCCTCGGACCATTTCCTCATCCGCCCCGAGGCGGTTGACGTAAACTGCCTTGAGGCTTGGACGGTGCTCACCGCGGTCGCCGTCGCAACCAAGAGGCTCAGGGTGGGCGCCATGGTGGCGTCTCAGAGCTACAGGAACCCCGTTCTACACGCCAAGATGGCGGCTAGCCTGGACCACTTAAGCGGTGGCAGGGTCTATTTCGGGATAGGCGCTGGCTGGAAGGAGGTAGAGTACAAGGCGTATGACATCCCTTTCCCACGTCCCGGGAGACGTGTAAGGCAGCTGGAGGAGGCGATAATCATCGCCAGGAAGCTGTGGACGGAGCCCAAGGCCGACTACCAGGGCAGGTACTACAGCGTCAACGACTGCGTCTCCATGCCCAAGCCGGTGCAGAGCCCTTTACCGGTCCTCGTCGGGGGCATGGGGACGAAGCTACTCAAGGTATCGGCAAGGCACGCCAACGCCGTTAACTTCGCGTGGAACACGCCTCTAGACACTTACGAGGAGAGGCTCGCCGTGCTTGCTGGGCACTGTGACGAGGTGGGGCGAGACTATGGCTCCATAAGGAAGTCAGCGGGGCTTCACCTCGCGCTTGAAGGCGTCGAGTCTGGCACAGCGGCCCCATACACGAAGTACACCGGCGAGAGGAAATGGGGGCACAAGACGTCGGAGGAAGCCGCCGAGTTCATAGGGGGGTACGTCGATCTCGGAGTCGACCACTTCGTCATAGTGTTCCCCTATGGCTCGGAGCCTGAGAGCGTTGGCTACTTCATGGAGCACGTGGCGCACCTCGTCTAACCCCTTTTATTGATGTTTCGCGCTCATTCACGTTAACGGGTGAGACGATGAACAGGCGTGGCTGGGCGAGCATCTTGGGCGTTGTCGTCGTCGCCTTGATCTCCGGGGTGCTCCTCTGGAGGCTCATGGTGCAGGGCGAAACCCTGGGCCGCCTCGGGCTCATAGGCGTCTTCGTGGCTTCGATGTTGAGCCACCTCACCGTTGTAGCCCGCGACATGTTCGTGCCTCTATTCCTTCCATTGGCGTCCGTGTACCATCCAGTCGTGCTGGGCTCGGCGGCGGGCGCCGGTGCAGCCATCGGCGAGGTGACCACCTACTTTCTGGGCTGGGGGGTCGCCGAGTCCATGGAGGCCATGACCGGGGCAGAGGACAAGATCGCGGAATGGATCAACAAATATGGGCTATGGGCTGTGCTCCTCGTGGCTTTGACGCCGCTCCCTGACACGCCGATAGTGATACTGGCGGGATCGAGGAAACTGCCTTTCAGGAGACTCCTCGCCGTAGAGGTGGCGGGCAAGTCTACGCTGTACAGTGTGGGCGCCGTGGTGGGCGGCCTCGTGTACGGTGGACTAGAGAGCAGCCTCGGCGCCTTCGCTGCGTCCGGGCTGATGGTCGTCGGCAGCCTTGTTTTCTGTGTGGCGGTCACCTGGAAACCCAGCAGGGACCGGATATTCGGTTGGATGGAGAAGATCATATCGATCATCGATAAAGACTGACCCCCGGCTTCGGCGGCGGCCCAAACGCTGGGCGCGAACCCGGCCAGCTCTGACACCTTCACGACGTGATGAGCTCATCTACTCTCAGCGTGTTCGCGACGTCGTCGGCCTCCAGCCAGCCGCGTCTGGCCACGGCTACTCCTAGGGGCAGAAACTCCAGCTCGGAAGGCGTATGCGCGTCGGTCCCCAGCGTCATCATGACCCCATGTTCCTTGGCCCTCCTGCTGTTGACGTCGCTCAAGTCCAGCCTCTCGGGGTAGCAGTTGATCTCCATCATCACGCCGCGATCGGCGGCGGCCTCGAACACCGCGTCGAGGTCCAGCATGTATGGGCTGCGGCGCTGTATCAGCCGCCCCGTGGGGTGCGCCAAGGCGTCTACGTGCTCGTTCCGTATGGCCTCGATCACCCTCCCCGTCATGGCCTTCTCCTCCATCTTGAAGCCGCTGTGCACGGCCGCCACCACCCAGTCAAGCTCCGCGAGCACGTCGTCCGAGATGTCCAGCTGCCCGTCCCGGCGGATGTCGCACTCGGTTCCCGCCAGAACCCGTATCTCCGGGTGCTCCTCGTCCACCCGCCTCACCTCACCCATCTGCTTCATGAGCCGTTCGTCGTCGAGGCCGTTGGCAATGCCCAGGGCCTTGGTGTGGTCGGTGACGGCGATGTAATCTAGGCCCATCCCTGCAGCCTTCTCCGCCATCTCCTCTATGGAGGCTTGGCCGTCGCTCCAGTCCGTGTGCACGTGGAGGTCCCCCCTCACGTCGTCGAGGGCCACAAGCTCGGGCAGCCTGTCCTCCATGGCAGCCTCTATCTCGCCCGCGTTCTCACGGAGCTCCGGGGGAATCCACCGCATCCCAAGAGCCTCGTATATCTGGGCCTCATCCTCGGCGGCGACGAGCTCGTTGTTGTCCCGCCTGAACAACCCGTACTCGTTGAGCTTGAACCCCGCTTTGACGCCTATGGTGCGCAGCTTCACGTTGTGCTCCTTGCTCCCCGTAAAGTACTGGAGGGCCGCGCCGTAGCTCCCGGGTGGCATGACCCTGAGGTCCACCTGGAGCATGCTCTCCAGCACCACCGTGCTCTTGGTGGGGCCCTGCGCAAGCACCCTCTCGATGGGCGGCGTCGACACGAAGTGGGCTGTCACCTTCTCAGGCTCCGTGGAAGAGACAAGCATGTCCAGGTCGCCGACGGTCTCCTTTCGTCTGCGAGCCGAGCCCGCCATCTCGACCCTCCTCACGGCCGGGCAGTCCCCCATGTACGTGAGCATGCCCTGTATCACTGGGAGCACCTCGCCAAGCAGGAACCTGGTGCTGCGGCTCCTACGCTCCTCTATGGCCTTGAGTATGTTATCCTCCTTCTTGGCCCCGAAGCCCTTTAGCTCCCTGATCCTGTGCTGCTTCGCCGCCTCCTCGAGGGTTTTGATGCCCACGACGCCAAGCTCGTTGTGGAGCCTCATGGCTAACTTGGGGCCTATGCCCTCCAGCGTGATCATCTCGGGGACGCCCTGTGGGAGGCTCTCCCGGAGCTCCTGGAGAACCGTGGACTCGCCGGTGTCCAGGTACTCCTCGACGGTCTGTGCGATGCTCTTGCCCACGCCCGGGATCTGCTCAAGCTCCCCGCGCTCCGCTACCTCCCTGATGTCCTCGGTTAGAGCCGTGACCCTCTGGGAAGCCATGCTGTAGGCCCTGCTCCTGAACCTGTCCCCCTTGATGGTGAGTATCTCGCAGATCTCGTAGAGTATCGTGGCTACCCGAGAGTTGATGCTCATACATTGATCAGGGTACAGCCTAGAGATAAGAACTCTTTTCATTCAAGCGGGTGCGGGGGGCTACTTGACGTCTTTTCCCTCTCTCCAGTGGTGGAGGAACAGGTCTCTGCACCACTCTAAGGCGTCGGGGTCTTTCGACGTGAACCCGGTGTAATCGAACCTCCCGTCGGCGTCTGGGAAACATAGTAGGGCGAGCTCCCTCTCGGACATGTACACGATGAGCCCGGCATCGGTGAGCCGCTCCTTGTAGAGCCCCGTGGCTTTGAGGCTCCTGATCTCGCCGTCGCTGAACACGCGCTCCCTCTCGCCCCTCATCTCGTCCGGAAGATGGAGCTCCCCGCCGTGGAGGAACCGGCCCTCGACCCCCCTCTCGAAGATGCCTTTGATGTGCGGGAAGGCGCTCGCGATGTAGGGGAGGTTCAGGTCCCACACGTACTCCTCGGCCTCCTGCAGAATCTGCTGGACCCTGTGGATGGAGACCATGACGTCGAGGTTTAGCGTGCAGCCCATGAGCTCCCCCATCCTGGAGACGAACTTGTCAGGCAGACCGTTCAACACGTGGCCGATGAAGTATTCGCGGTGCTTCGACGTGAACTCAACGGCGTTGAGCTGCCTGAGCACGAGCCCCCCGTAGGGCGTGAGCTCCAGGAGGCCGTCGGTCCTCCTCGTCGTTAGGCCGTTCTCCGTGAGCCTTGAGAGGTGGCGGCTCACCTCTTGGGTCGTTATGTCCAGCTTCCTTGACAGGTCGCTGTACGTGGAGAGCTCCTTCCTCAGCTCCCTGAGTATGCTGACCCTGTCCTCGTTGCTCACCTCGAACATGAGGTCGTGGAAACGCTCGGTGTCGCTCACGTGAACCAGAGACAGGTAACCCTTGGGGGCTCTTTAAACCTAACTACTCATGGGGGAACTAGGCCAGTGAGACCTCTTCCCTTATCTCGAAGCCGGTGAACTCCTTCATTCCCTGGGTCTCGCTGTAAAGAAGGTCCATGTGCTCCTCGTCTAGGTTCTTGAAGAGATCGACGCCCAGTCTCTACGAGTCTCCGTCCTTCTTCAGCGTCCAGACGCCCTCCACTCTGCCGTCGACGAGCACCGTCGCCGACACCTCGGCGGTCGGCAGGAAGACGCGTTTCCTCGTCGACTCGTCCATGAACCGATCCTTGTCCCTGTGCCCCATGATGAGGGCGTCGAACTTGGGGAGAAGCCGGACCAACGGAGCCGCCTCGGTGTCTTCCAAGTCTGGGAGAGTGTCAAAGGGATGTACAGCTTACCTTTCTGCCCGACGGCCTCCACCGCCTCCAACCCGGACTCTATCCTCCTCAACACCTTCCTCGCGGCCGAGACCTTCAATCCAGCCCAGTAGGCGTAGTCCTGCACCCTCGCCGGGCCGTACCCCCGTAGATAACCCATCATCAGGGTTTCCCGTGCCCCCGGTTCCTCGGCCTCGGTCATGCCCGGCACCCACCGTTTCACTTCTGTGTAGGTCTGCTCCGTGTCGTGGTACCAAGGCCCCCGGGGCTCGCCGTTACACACCAGTCCCTTTAGGCTCATCTCCCTCACAACCCTGCTCAGTATCCGCCTCGGCTTCTCGGACGTTGGGCTGTATCGTTCAAGAAGCTCGCTCAGCGACAGGGGCCCATCCTCCAGCGCGGCGAGCACCTCGCCGTAGTGGGCATTCCACGAGTCCGGGCTCTCCTTGGAGCCCGTTCTGACGGTCCACCTGTTCCACTCGTGTAAGAGGCTCTCCCGCAGCGCGGGGCGGGCGACGAACGCCTGGGCCGTCGTCATGATGTGGACGGTATTCCTCATGAACCAGGACCTGAGCAGGGTCTTCCCACGGATAGAGTCCCTGATGAACCGGTTGTCCAGACCCTCCACCCTAGCCCACAGGCTCAGGTTGTAGTTGAGGGCGCCCTGGGCGTTGAGACCGCAGACGTCCTCGATGACCCTGCACGCGTCTGCCGACGGCGCCCTTTCGATGAGGCCCTGCCTCTCTAGGGTGTGGTACGCCAGCTGTTCAAGGGTGGCCTCGTACATCTTTCAAGTTCAGATCAACGTACGGGTATATCAGTGGACTGGATACATGACTAGAGGTTAGGAGAGTAGGCTGGTGGGGTACCGGGCCTCCTCGCCCAGCCACTCCTCGATGCGGAGAAGCTGGTTGTACTTGGCCGTCCTCTCGCCCCTAGCCGGCGCCCCGGATTTTATCTGGCCGCAGCCTATGCCGACGCTGAGGTCGGCCACGAACGGGTCCTCGGTCTCGCCGCTGCGGTGGCTGGCCATGACCGTGTAGCCGCTCTCCATCGCGAGCCTCGCCGCGTCCCTGGCCTCGGTGAGGCTGCCGATCTGATTCACCTTCCAGAGGAGGCTGTTGCATGCCCCCATCTCTATGCCCTTCCTTAGCCGCTTCACGTTGGTGACGAACAGGTCGTCCCCCACGATCTGAATGGGCAGAGCCCGGGTCATCTCGGCGAAGCCATCGTAGTCCTCCTCCTCCAGCGGGTCCTCGATGCTGGATATCGGGTACTTGGAGACCAGCTCCCTGTACACGTCGATGAGCTCACCCCTGGACAGGCTCTCCCCCATGTAGCTGTAACCCCCATCTTTGTAGAAGCTGCTTGCCGCCACGTCCATCGCCAGCCTGGTTACGCCGCCGTACCCCAGCTCCTCAGCCGAGGCAGTTACGGCGTCAAGCGCCTCCTCGGGGCTCTCCATGGGAGGGCTGAACCCTCCCTCGTCGCCCACGTTTATGGCGTTCCTCCCGTAGCCCTTGAGGAGCCTGGCCTTGAGGGTCTGGTATATCTCGGAGCCTATCCGTAGGGCCTCCTTGAAGCTCTCGGCGCCGGTGGGGGCTACCATGAACTCTTGGAAGTCGAGCTGGTTGCCCGCGTGCTTGCCGCCGTTGATCACGTTGAAGAAAGGAACGGGCAGTAGTGCCGCCTCCGGGTCAATGTACTCGTATAGCCTCATCCCTTTGGACGCCGCAGCTGCCTTGGCGCATGCAACCGAGACGCCGAGAACCGCGTTTCCCCCGAGCCTACCCTTGTTCTCGGTTCCGTCCAGACTGATCATCTCATCGTCTATCCTCTTCTGCTCCGTCACCGGGAGCCCGACCAGCCTGCCCGCTATCTCTCCCTCGACTGCCGCGACGGCCTTTGTGA
>CAYFYM010000127.1:0-1662 GCA_964347405.1 uncultured Candidatus Bathyarchaeia archaeon
GCGTATCCTCTCCGCTCCTCGCGCGGATGGGCTTGGAGTTCGCCCTGATAAGAGACTCCGCCAACAGGATAACGAGCCTGCTGGGCGGGCCAGCGTCCCCCATGGGGATGAGCGTTCCCCAGGTGATGCCCGCGGCGCCGGCGGCAGCCCCTGCAGCCAAGCCCATGGAGCTCATCCTGGAGACCATGGGCGTGCCCGTGGGCGATTACCCCGCAAGCATCGTCGAGGTGAAGCTCGGGGCCACCAAGGCAGAGGGAGGCACAAGGGCCAAGTCGTACGTCATCGGCGGCGAGAAGGTGCTCCCCTTCTTCAACTTCCAGGAGCCTATGCCGAACAAGCCCGTGATAGCGTTGGACGTGTTCGACTGGCCCAAGGTGCCCCTGAGCAAGGCCGTTAAGATGCACTTCAGGGAGTACCTAGAGGACACCGCCGAGTGGGCCCGGGTCTGCGTCGACAAGTACGGCGCCGAGATGATAAACGTGCACCTCCTCACCATAGACCCGCTGATAGAGGACGCGCCCCCCAAGACGGCGCTGAAGATCGTGGAGAACGTGCTGGAGGCAGTTGACGTGCCCCTCAGCATAGGAGGCTGCGGGGACCCGCAGAAGGACTACGCCGTCTTCAAAGAGATCTGCGAGAAAATAGAGGGTGAACGGCTGCTCATCAACTCGGTGACCCTGGACATGGACATCGAGGGCACCGCCAGGCTCGTCAACGACCACGACAACTGCGTCATCGCTTTCACCAGCATGGACGTCAACAAGGCCAGGGAGCTCAACAGGAAGCTGTACGACTTCGTTCCTAAAGAGCAGATACTAATGGACACCACCACCGCCGCCCTCGGCTACGGACTGGACTACGCGTTCACCGTCATGGAGCGGTGCAGGATCGCCGGACTGAAGGGAGACCCTGAGCTCAACCACCCCATGAGCTCGGGCACCACCAACGCGTGGGCCGCCAGAGAAGCCTGGATGAAGATGGGCCCAGAGTTCGCGCCACGGGAGCTCAGAGGACCCATATGGGAGACCGTCACAGGCATGACGCTGCTCCTCGCCGGCGTCGACTACTTCATGATGATGCACCCGGCGGCTGTGGACGCCCTGAAGACCATAATCAACCAGCTCCTGAGCGACGATAAACCCACCGAGCCCACGGAGTGGGTCTCGGTGAGGATGTAGGAGGGATGATATGCCAGCGAAAGAACTGAGCCCGATAGAGATCTACCAGAGGCTGCCTAGGACCAACTGCGAGGAGTGCGGCGAGGCCAACTGCATGGCCTTCGCCGCCAAGCTGGTGAACAGGGAGGCTCTGCTGGCCGAATGCAAGCCCCTCATGGACCCCAAGAACAAGGAGGCTTACGACGAGCTGTGGGCGCTGCTCAAGCCGGCGGTGAAGGCCGTGGAGGTGGGCGCCGGGGATAACGCCCTTACCATAGGCGGCGAGTACGTGTTCCATAGGCACGAGTTCACGTACTTCCACGAGCCGGCGATAGCAGTCGATGTGAGCGACGAGATGAGCGACGAGGAGTTCGAGCTCCGCGTCAACGTGCTCAACGACTTCAGCTACGAGTACATAGGTATGCAGCTGACCTTGGACATGTTGGCTGTGAGAAGCACTAGCGGCGACCCCGGCACATTCGCGGCGGCCGGCAAGAAGGCCGGC
>CAYFYM010000128.1:0-11538 GCA_964347405.1 uncultured Candidatus Bathyarchaeia archaeon
ATAACGGCGATCAACGACGCCCCCGTGTCGGTGCAGGTGGTCACGGTCTCGGGCACCATCAAGACGCTGAGAAAAAGATTGATAGAGTCGACATCGGAGACTGTGTAGATTATGGCTGAGATAAAGGTGGAGGACGCGGCCCACGGCTACGTGGAGACGCTGCACAGGCTCGGGGTGGACTACGTGTTCAGCTCACCGGGCTCGGAGTTCATACCCCTCTGGGAGCACCTCGCCCGGTACAACTCCGAAGGCAAGAACCCCATATACCTCAACATACGGCACGAGGGCGCCGCGCTCAGCATGGCCAAGGGCTACTACATGGCCTCGGGGCGGGCCCAGGTGATACTCACCCACGTCCTCGCGGGGCTCCTGCACGGAGCCATGGAGCTCAAGGCCGCGTACACAGACCAGATCCCGCTGCTCCTCTTTGTGGGCCAGGACAGGACCCACGACAGGGAGGTATACGGCGGCACCCCCGGCGCCCACTACCTGAGCTTCACCGAGGTCGGCGGCCAGCAGCGCCTCGTCCAGCCGTACGTGAAGTGGGGGGACGCCCCAGAGACAAACGCCAACATCCTCTCGACGATCCAGAGGGCGTACCAGATAGCGTCAAGCGACGTGAAGGGCCCTGCGCTCCTCAGCGTCTCCAGGGAGATGATGTTCGAGAAGAAGGAGACCATGAGGCTGCCGCCGAACACCGCCCCGCCTTCACGGATAACCGCTGAGCCCAAAGCCCTGCGTGAGTTGATGGAGATGCTGGTGAAGGCCGAGAACCCCCTCATCTACACCAGGTACCTCGGCCGGAACCATGGGGCGGTGGCCTCGCTGGTGGAGATGGCCGAGCTGCTCAGCGTCCCCGTTTTCGAGCTGCCCGGCTACATGAACTTCCCCACGGACCACCCGCTCCACATGGGCACCAGCGTCGCCCCCTACCTGAAGGAAGCCGACCTCCTGCTGGTCATAGACAGCAGCTCCTGGCCGCCATGGTACCCGCCGGGAAGCATCCGAGGGGAAACCAAGGCAAAGATAGCGTTCATGGACCTCGACCCAGTGCAGCTCAAGTACCCCACGTACGGGTACCCGGCGGACCTCCTGGTGAAGGCCGACTCAAGCGTCGCTGTGCCCCAGCTAGTGGAGCTCATAAGAGCGGGGAGGCTGGACACGGCCGCGGCTCAGGCTCGCGGTGATAGGTGGGCGACCGAGCACAGCCGCATAAGGGACGAGTTAGAGAAGAAGGCCCTCGCCGTCAAAGACGAGACCCCCATAGACCCCCGTTGGCTCTGCCACTGCATAGACAGGGTCATCGACGCGGAGACTGTCATAGTGAACGAGACCATTACCCACGGCGCCGTCATCCACCGGCACATCGAGAGGAACCGCGCCGCCCCCGGCACAAGGTACGAGTCCACGGGCCCCGTTGCGCACACGGGCCTCGGCCAGGGAATGGGGATAGCCCTGGGGGTCAAGCTAGCCGACCCGGACAAGACCGTGATTGCCCTCGAGGGCGACGGCACCTTCAACTACAACCCGGTGCTTGCCTGCCTCGGGGCAGCCCAGGAGCACGGTATACCCTTCATGACCGTCATCTACAACAACGGGTGCTACGCCGCCATGAAGAGCCACGCCCGATACTACCCACAGGGATACTCGGTGACGAGCGACAATTACTACGGCGTAAGCTGCGGCCCCACCCCCAGCTACGCCAGGATCGCAGAGGCCTTCGGCGGCTACTCGGAGACCGTGGAAGACCCGCAAGAGGTTGAGCCCGCATTACGTACAGCCCTGAAACAGGTGAGGGATGGGACGCTTGCCCTGCTCGACGTGAGGCTCAGAAGATAGCGGCTCGGAAGCCCCATTCTTTTATTTCATACATACCCAAGTCTGATGTATGGCGACGCGAGCCATCATATTCGACCTCTTCAAGACCCTCGGCGAGTTCCAGCGGATCATCACGGACGAGGAAGCCACCTCCCCGCTAAGAGATAGAGGCTACGAGGTATACCCTCAGGCTTGGAGGCACGCGTTCAGCTTCGTCGTCTTCGTGGACTACCCACGGCACGGCTTCGACTCACACGAGGCCCTTTTCAAACAGGTCTTCAGACGCCTAGAGGTCGATGTGGACGACGCCACCGTCAGCGACCTTGCAGCCATGTTCAGGGGCAGCCCGTTCAGGCTCTACCCCGAGTCAAGCGAGGCCTTGAAGCGCGTCCGCGGCATGGGGTTGAAGACCGCCATAGCGACGTCGACGCCCAAGCCTTTCTTCAAGGCCGGAGTAGAGCCCGTCGCTGACTACATCGACTACATCTGCACGGGGTACGAGGCGGGCTACGAGAAATCCAACCCCCAAATATACGAGGTAATCACGGATAGACTGCACGTCAAACCGGAGGAGACCGTCGTCATAGGCGACGACCCGGTCCTGGACGTCATCAACGCCAAGAGGCGTGGGATGCGGGCGATACATATACCGAGAGGAGCAGCGCCCTCGGAGCTCGCAGACGACGTGGCCGAGGACGTGCTTGAGGCGGTGAAGATCATCGAGGATTGGGTCTAGGGGGGTTGGTGCTCCCGCCGGGATTCGAACCCGGGATCTCCGGCTCGAGAGGCCGGAATCCTTAACCGGACTAGACGACAGGAGCACGGTGCACCAAAGGTAAGAGACGCGCGAATAAAAATATTAGGCTAGAGGTCGTCCCTCAGCTTCATGAGTCTGGCGATGTTCGCGCCGGCGTCGATCACCGGCTTTATGGCGCCCTTCGTGGACGTGAACAGCGTCGTGACGCCCGGGCCGTGCCCAGCCACGACGCAGTCGCTGTGGGTGACGATGCCGACGCTGACGGCGCCGCGCCTGTATATCCTACCGTAGCTGTGGTCGGCGTCCATTATCGCCACGAGGTCCCCGAACCTGAGGTCATCCAAACCGTACTCCTCGCAGGTTGCCTCGCAGAACATGGTGATGTCGTAGTCGCCTGAAGCGACGTGGCTCCTGCCCAGCCCCGACCCCATTATGGCCGCGGGGATCGTGTGGGTCACGGGCACCTCAAGCTTCCCGCCTTTTATCGCCGGGTCCAACGCATCGAGGAACTCGGGGCTAACGTTGAAGAGCTTCACCTCGGGGAGGTCCAGCAGCTTGAGGCCGACGCCGTACGCCTTTATCATGACCCTGTCCTCGATGACGAGTTTCTCCATGGTCTCGGGCTGGAAGTCCACCATGACGTGCTCTATGCCACCGTGCTTCCCCACCACGACGCCCTTGTCGCCCTTCGCGTCCTCCTCCACCACCGTGGCCTCGTTGCCTATGCAGCTCAGCACGTTGAGGGCCCTGCTCTGGCCGTTGGGGAACCTACGGTCGGATACACGGTTCTCGACGCTGACGCCGGGCTCCACGTGGTCCGCCATCCACCCGACGGCGGGGTCGCCGACCCTGATGTTGTACGTGATGCCGCCTACGCCGGGCAGCACCACCGGCTCGCCGTCGGCGGAGACCTTGTACACCGAGTCGCCGACCACCGGGCTCACTACTTCACCTATGACCGATATCTTGACTATCTTATCGCGGTTTGTCTTAATCAACTTAGATCAAACTATGAGATTACGCCGCCGTGTTAAATCTATCGAGCGGGGCTACGCATCCTTTAAATCTAGGTAGGGGTCTACTATGTAAATCTGGTTAAACACGAGGCTTGACGTTGGATCTGCTCGACATAACAATACTATCGGCGGAGGGGCTTCGGGAGAGGAAGCTCAGGGTGGCCCTAAATATAATAGGCATCATCGTGGGGTGCGCGGCAGTCACTGGGCTAGTCTCCCTAGCAGACGGCATGAACACCCAGGTCAGGGACCAGATCAGCGTCATAGGCGCCAACACCCTGTTCGTCATACCAGAGGAAGCAAAAGATGCGGCCATAAGCCTGAGCGCAACCCAGATAGCGAGCCAAGACGGCATAAGCTGGCGCGACCGGGAGACCATCGAGAACGCCGGAGGCATAGAAGCCATCTGCGAGATAATGATGGGCAGCGGCTCGTACACGGTCAAAGGCGAGGCCTACACCGCCAAGGTCATGGGCGTGGGGGACAGCTTCCAGGAGATCAACAAAGACATCAAGATGATCGAGGGAAGGTTCTTCACCCGAGGCGACAAGGCCGTGGCATTCGTGGGGAAGAACGTCGCACACCCCACCGACGAGGAGGAGCCGATAATCGGCGTAGGAGACAGGATGAAGCTCTCCGTCGACGTCAGGGGGGAGGAAAAGGAGATCACCCTCAGGGTCGTCGGCGTGCTTGAGGAGCACGGGACTATGTTCGGGCTGGACGTCGACAACGTCATAGGAATCCCATTCAGGACGTACGACCAGCTCTACGAGCAGGGGGGAAGCTGCGCACTCGTACAGGTCTACGTCAGGGAGTCCGACGACGTGGAGGAGGTGGCCGAGGACCTGGAGGAAAGGCTCGGCGGCGACTTCTTCGTGGTCTCGCCGAAGGCGGCCATAGAGGTGCAGGAGCAGGTCACGGGGACCGTTCAAGCCGTGCTAGGCGGCATCGCAGCCATAAGCCTCTTCGTTGCCGGCCTCGGCATCGTCAACACCATGGCGGTCTCGGTGAACGAGCGGACCAAGGAGATAGGCACCATGAAGGCCATAGGGGCGAACAGTGTGGACATCATGCTCCTCTTCCTGAGCGAGGCGGCTTACACAGGCGTCATAGGCGGTGTAGCCGGGTCAGCCATAGGCTTCGCCATGGGGAAGATGGTGGGCAACATAGTTGGGCTACCCGTCGGGTACAGCCTGCCCCTGGGGCTGGCGGTGGTGGCCTTCTCCCTCGTCACGAGCATACTGTCGGGGGCGGGCCCAGCCTACCGCGCCTCCAAGCTGGACCCCGTGAAGGCGCTGAGAAGCGAGTAGAGTCACCTTAGGTACGCGCGTATCAGCCGGATTATCTTCATGGGGCTGCGTTTGACGAGGCCCGCGACGGTGGCCGCGACGTTGGTGCCGTTCGCCAGCGAGAGGACGTCGTCGTTTGTGATCACCTCGGACAGCGTGTTCAGGTCGTCGTCCGAGAACCTGTCCAGCATCTCCAGGACCCTGCCGCTGTCCCTGATCCGTTTGCCCCAGTACACGTCGAACTCCTCGCGGTAGGCGGAGAGCCGCTTCTCTGAGACGTCGCCCTCCTTGACTGCCTCGGCGGCTACCCTGCCCGCCATCTTGCCTGCCTCGATGCTGCTGTGGATGCCCGCGCCCGTCATGGGTATGAGCTGCCCCGCGGCGTCGCCCACGAGCATCAGCCCGTCCATGACGATCCTGTCGAGGGTGCCGCTCACGGGGCAGATGCCCCCGTTCTTGTTCAGTATCTCCGCGTCCCTGAACCGTGGGTCCTGGGCGACGAATTCCTTGAGGTACTCTATGGGCGGCTTGGTGTGCTTCACGCGGACACCTAGGCCTACGTTGGCCTCCTCCCTGCTTTTGGGGAAGACCCAGGCGTAGCCCCCCGGCGCGTACTTCTCGCCCATCCAGAACTCGTTGACGCTGGGGGTCTCCAGGTCGAGGCCGCCCAGCCGGTACTGGGCGCAGGTCACGTAGTCCTTGAAGTATCTGTCGAGGCCCGCGGAGCGTCGCGTTATGCTCCAGTGGCCGTCTGCGCCGATGACCACCTTCGCCATGAACTCGACGCCTTCGCCGTTGTGGACCGCCTTGACGCCTACGATTCTGCTACCGTCCATTATGACGCCGGTGGCCCTCGTCTCGGTCATGAGCCTGGTGCCCGCCTTCTCCGCGTTGTCGGCGAGGGCCTTGTCGAAGACCTCCCTGTTCAGAGTGTACCCGGTCCAGTCCTCGCTGGTGAGGTCCACGGTGTTCCCGTTGGGCGCCACTACGCGGGCCATGGTGATCTGCTGCGAGACGTACGGCGGCTCGGCCACGAGCCCACCGTCAAGTATGCCGCCTATGCTCAGCCCCTCGGCGCAGTACACCGGCGTGCCGGCCACGGCGTGTTCCTCGATCAGTATCACGTCGACGCCGTTCTCGGCTGCGGTCCTCGCGGCCATGCTGCCGCCCGGTCCCGCGCCGACCACGAGTATGTCACACTGAATAGTAGCCATCTTAAGCCAGAATGATGCCGACGGGAGAAATATATTATCCTATCGCTCAAGGACCTTCTTGGCCGCGATCTCTATGTCCCGGGCCTTCACGGTCTTGCGGCCTGCGTGCTTGGCGTAGTCTATGGCCTCCATGGCCATCTTCATGCCTATCTCCTCCAAGGCAAATCCAAGGGCGACTGCACTCTCCTCGCTCACCCTGTCGGCGCCCGCTCTCTTAATGAGCTTGTGCATCGGCGCCACCTTAATCTCGTTGGGCATCCTGTTCCCTTCTATTTCCTCTTTTCGTTTCGAAGAATATTTAATACTTGCGAACCTTTCCACCGAGAAGGCTAGATTCTTCCTTTTTTTATTTTTTAACTCTATAAGATGGATTTTCAACCCGAACGCCCCCGAAACACCTGCATGATTCTCATCTTTGGGGGGTGTTGTGGGTTACATCAGTCTTAAATCGGGTTCGACTTAACCCACTCTGAATGGGCTTCATCGAGAAAACGTTGAAACAAAGGGGCAGGCTAAAGGTGGCCTCCGCCATACTGGTGTACACGGCGGCGCTGTCATGGTACACCGTCTCGAAGCACAACTCGTTCTTCACCTACGCGTGGGACCTCGGCATATTCGACCAGTCCTTCTGGACGACGGTGAACCTGGGCATGGTCTTCTACAACACCTGTGAGCAGCACCTCGTGGAGTCCGGCAGCTTCTTCGGCGTACACTTCAGCCCCATACTGTTCCTGCTGGTCCCGTTCTACTACCTATACCAGTCGCCGGTCACCCTGCTGGTGCTGCAGAGCCTCATACTGGGGCTCTCCGCCTACCCCATCTACCTGATAGCGAGGACGAGGCTGCCAGAGGAGACGGCGGCGACCCTGGCCGCCGTGTACCTCCTAAACCCCGCCCTCCACGGCGTCAACTCCTATGACTTCCACGTCCAGAGCATGCTGCCCCTAATACTCAACTACCTCATCCTCTACTCTCTGCGCTGGGACACGAAGCGCATGGTCGCCGCCTCCATACTGGCGCTGTCGGTCCAGGAGCAGGTCGCGGTGGTGATGCTCAGCTACGTGGCCTACCTCGTGGTTCACCGGACGCTCAAAGGGGCGAGGTGGCGCGAGAAGGTCGCGCTGCGACGCGAGATCACACCCATCCTGGCGGTGCTCGCCGTCACGGTGATCTGGTGGGTCCTCTCGGCCAGAGCGCTGCACCACTTCAACCCCGACGTGCCCAAGCACCTGAGGGCGGGGCAGAACTTCGCGATCCTGGAGGTGGACTCGCCAGCGGAGGTCCCCCTACGGGTCATCACCGACCCCGGTAAGGCCTTCAGGGCCGTCTCCTACGACTGGCTCGACAAGAACGTCTACGCGCTCTCCCTGTTCACCCCGACCCTGTTCCTCGGCCTCCTCAGCCCAGCCACCCTCATACCCGCCGCCCCCTGGTTCGTCGTCTCCGTGCTCTCCAACTACCCGCCCTACTACAGGCTGGGGTTCCAGTACCCCGCCCTAGTGCTGCCTTTCATAATCGCCTCCCAGGTCTTGGGGCTGGAGAGGCTGAGCCTCTCCCTAAGGGAGGGCAACAGCGTAAGCCTCAGAGCCGTCGTCAAGGGGCTGACAGTCGTCGGCTTCGCCTGCTGCGTCGCGTTGAGCCCCCTAAGCCCGTTCACCGACGGGTTCAGCCTAAGCCCTGCGTACATAAAGCCCCGGGTCGGCGAGAGGAGCCGGCGGCTCACGGAGATGCTGGAGCTCATACCCGAGGAGGCCTCCGTGCTGACCCAGGACAACATCTTCCCCCACGTCAGCGGCAGGCTGGACGCCTACGTCATGGTGCCCGAGATAGCGCAGGACCCCGAGACGTGGCGCAGGGCCAACTCCACCCTCATGGCGCTCAGGACCGAATACATAATCCTGGACATGGAGACCGACCCCCACAGCACAGCCAAGACCGCGTTCCACATAGTCGCCCACGGCAACTACAGCCTACTCGCCTTCTACGACAACATCTACCTCTACCGGCTGGGCGGCGGATCGACGCCCATCCTCTACGAGCCCATGTCCGCCACGTACGGCCCCCGGGACCTCATACCCATGAACGCCGAGATCGTCAGCGACCCCACCTCCACGACGGGGGAGGCCATCCGGTACGTGGACATGCACAGGAAAGCCGGCACCATATGGTACGGCCCATACGAGATAGCGCCCGAGGGAGAATACGCCGCGGCCTACAGGCTCAAGACGTGCAACCACACCCTCACAGGCGTCATATTACTCGACGTCAGATGCGGGGGGGTGACGATCGCCAACGCCACAGTGGACGCGAGCCGGCTACCCGAGGGCAGGTGGAGCGAAGTCGTACTCGAGTTCAGCAACGACGCCGTCGCCACCGACCTCGAGCTCAGGGGCATACTGCTCAGCGGCATCACAGACGTCCGCCTGGACCGCATACGCCTGACTCAGCGGCGAGGGTAAACGTTTAAAAGCACGGCAAAGATGAGTACAGCGCACAGGTGCGGACGCTTGGGTAAGGTACGGACGGAGATGGTGAAACGGATAAGCCTGGAGCTGCTGGACATGTACCCGTACAGCTTCCAGCCCGAGTTCGAGCCCAACAAACAGTTCCTGAAAGAGATAGGGCTCGACGTCTCCAAGAAGCTCCGCAACAGGATCGCGGGCTACATAACCACCGTCGTCAAGTCCGACCTGCTGGCAGAGGCCGAGGAGGCCATAGAGGAATCCCTCGAAGAGATCCAGTAGCCCAGCCTCCGACAGTATTTTAACAACGGCGAACCATTCTCCATGGATGTCCAGCCAGCCCGTCGCATACACGATAGACCACGAGGGGCTAAGCCTAGACATAGCGCTCGCCCCCACCGAGAGGCTCCACATCCACGAGGAGACCATACCGGCGCGGATACGCAGCCTCGGCGACCGGATCAAGCGCGACGGCCTGCAGTCCGCCCCAATAATCGTGGACCGCGGCACATACGTGGTGCTGGACGGGATGCACAGGACCGCCATAATGGCGGCGCTGGGCTGCAGGTTCACCTGCGTCTGCCTCGTCGACTACCACGACCCGAGCATAAAGGTGCAGCGGTGGTGCCGAGCCATCCACGGCCCCCTCGGCGCCGAGGAGGCGGAGAAGGCGCTAGCCGCCCTCGGCCTCGGATGCGAGCCCATCGATCCGGCGGGCAGCCCCGGCGATGAAGACGGGCTCCTGCTCGTCTACAGGGACCAGGCTTACCGGCTGAGCCGCAGCGGAGACGACCTGCCGGAGACGTTCAAGCGGAGCCACGAGCTTGAGAAGCTGCTGACGGCGCGTGGGCACCGGATACGCCACCGCACTGAGGCCGAGGCCCTGGAGGGGTTGAGGTCAGGCGAATATGGGGCGGCCCTGTTCCCCCCCAGGGTGGAGAAGAGGCAGGTCTTGGAGACCGCGATGCAGGGGAAGGTCTTCGCCCCCAAGGCGACCAGGCACAGGCTGCCCGCCAGACCAGTGCAAGTCAACGTGCCCCTGAAGCTCCTCAAGGACCGGGCGATCAGCCTGGACGAGGCAAACACGCGGCTCCGCAGCATGCTCGCGGAAAGGAGGCTCGCCCTTTACGAGCCCGGCGCAGAGTGGATGGGCCGCACATACGACGAGGCGCTATACGTCTTTGAGCCCTAGGAACCGCCGCACCTGCTTACCGGTGAACCCTATCTCCGTGAGCTTCACGGCCAGCTCCTCCTCAGGCACCCCCTCCGACAAGAGCTTATCCCTTATGTCCTCGATGCTCTCCCGCGGCTCCCACGGGTAGATTATCCACTTGTCAACCGACTCGGCGTAGAAGTCCGGCTTGAAGTTGCTCCACGGCTTGTGGTGCAGCGTGGCTATCCTCACCTCCCGTGGGTCGAGGCCCTCCACGTACTCCTTGACGACCCTGAGGCTCCTACCGGAGTCGGCGACGTCGTCCACCACCAACACGTTGAGGCCAGAGATGTCCGCGTTCAGCGGGTACTTGACCTGGGGCTCGTCGTTCCTCTCGTTCACCCCCGCGTAGTATATCACCTGGAGGCTCGCCAGGCTACGGATGTTAAGCTCGTCGCTGAGTATCCTGGCGGGGTCGAAGCCGCCCCGGCTCACAGCCACGATTATGTCGGGCGTGAACCCGCTCTCGGCTATCTGGTCTGCGAGATCCTCGGACAGACGCTGTACGTCCATCCACGTGATATATAGGTACGCCTCGTTGGTCAAACGCTCGCCCCCCGCGGGCTCTTTAACTTGATGAACGCTGTTTTAAATAAAGCGCTTACGGTATCCACGGTGTGACGCGCCTGAGCGACGACCCGGCCCTATGGATGGAGGACGTGATCAAGGGCTTCATAGCCGGCCCCGTGAACAGCTTGGGGAAGTGGGGAGGCGAGTCCGCGTGGGCGGAGCCCCTCGTCGGCTACAGCAGCGGCGCCGACCCCCTCTACCAGTTCTACAAGCGGGACATAGGCGGCTTCTACCTGTCGCCTCTGGAGCTCATCAGCCACGCCCACCCGGGAGGGGAGTTCAAGCCGGAGGGGCTCACGGTGGTGAGCTGGATACTGCCGCAGACAGAGGCCACTAAACGGGACCACAGGAAGGAGAACCACTTCCCCAGCGAGCGTTGGGCCCGGTCCAGGATATACGGCGAGGAAGTGAACGTCAGGCTCAGGGAGCACGTCGTGGAGAGACTCAAAGGGATGGGCGTCGAGGCGGTCGCCCCCATGCTATCACCGCTGTGGAAGAGAGCCACATCCGAGAAGTACCTGTACGCGTCGACGTGGTCCGAGAGGCACGCGGCGTACGCCGCCGGGCTGGGCACCTTCGGGCTCAGCGACGGACTCATAACGCCCCGGGGCAAGGCCATGAGGACGGGCAGCGTCGTGGCGAACACCGTGATCCAGCCCACGCCCAGGCCCTACACGGACCACCACGCCTACTGCCTGTTCTACGCGGGCGGCGGCTGCCGCGGTTGCATCGAGCGCTGCCCCATAGGAGCCATAACCGAGGAGGGGCACGACAAGAGGGCGTGCCGCCTATACGTGGACATGACCCGGGAGTACGTGCGCCGCCACTACGGGTTCGAGGGCTACGGGTGCGGGTTCTGCCAGACAGACGTGCCATGCGAGTCAGCCATACCGAGACGGCTATCGCCCGAAAAAGAAGGGGAAAAAGCAGCCAGATACGGATCGACGGGGCTGTAGGCGCCCCGACGACTAGGAATCGCGGTCAACCACGTCCGGCCGCGTTCATGCCGTTCAACGATCCCCTGATGAGAGGCGTCGAGTAGAACGCCTCCGTCTAGAACGGGCGTTTCAGCTCGTCGAACACGCGGGGGAAACACATAAACCGGTTCCCCATCTCTTTCAAACAAAGGAGATAGGTAAGTGACACGCGCGTTATTCGTGGGCAGGTTCCAGCCGTTCCACTACGGTCACCTCCACGCG
>CAYFYM010000129.1:0-3125 GCA_964347405.1 uncultured Candidatus Bathyarchaeia archaeon
CCACGAAGCCGTCCATGCCTCTCGTCCTCGTGACGCCCTCACCCCCTCTGCCTACTGTCCACTCCCTGAACGCCCAGACCTGGCTCCCGGACGACGCGTACAGAAAGACCGTGGAGCCCACGTCGGCCAGGTAGACGCCCGGCTCGGGCATGGTAGATAGCCCCGGCGCGTCGTCCGGCTGAACCGTGACGGTGAACTTCACCTTTCCCTGCGGCGCCGTGAGCCATGGCGTGGGCCCCGGGTCAACGCTCACCGCCCTCTCAAGCGTGACGGTGGTCGAGTTCCCCTGTCTGCCGGCGACGGTCACCTGCTGGAAGGTCACGTTCACGTCGGGTGCCCCGGGCAGTCCATGTTCCTCCGTTGGCTCCGTGCCCTAGTTCAGCGTGGGTATCAGGATGGAGACCAACAGAAGGGGCAGGATGTAGCCGAGCCTCATGTACACCGGTTACAGTTAAGGCATGGATCGGGGGATTAAGCCGCTGTACCCGGTACGTATAACGGGTGAGGACACACGCTATACTTGATATTTATATGACATGACCTAGTCTACAACATATCCGGGTGTAAGCCGTGGTGCTTGAGAAGCTTGGGAGCAACCTGTACAACGCCATACAGAAGATAATCAAGGCCCCAGTGGTAGATGAGGCACTGGTGAAGGAGCTCGTCAGGGACTTCCAGAGGGCGCTCCTCCAGGCCGACGTCAACGTCAGCCTCGTCATGGAGCTCAGCCAGAACATACAGAAACGCACCCTCGAGGAGAAGCTTCCCCCGGGCATCAGCCGCCGCGAGCACCTCATCAAGGTAATCTACGAAGAGCTCACCAGGTTCGTGGGCGATAAGCCTCAGGAGCTCAAGATACAGGCCGGCAAACAGAACGTCCTCATGATGGTGGGCATCCAGGGAAGCGGCAAGACAACCCAGAGCGCCAAGCTGGCCCGCTACTACCAGAAACGAGGCCTCAAAACCGGCATAATATGCGCCGACACGTTCAGGCCGGGGGCGTACAGCCAGCTCAAGCAGCTGGCCGAAGGCATCAACGTGCCTTTCTACGGCGAGGAAGACGCCAAAGAACCCGTGGCGCTGGCGAGGAGGGGCGTCGAGCACTTCAGAGACCGGGAGGTGGTGATACTGGACACCTCGGGCCGCCACAAGGAGGAGACCGGTCTCATAAAGGAGATGCAGGAGATAGCCGCCGCCGTCAAGCCCCAGGAGATAATACTCGTGCTGGACGGCACCATAGGCCAGCAGGCGGCCGCCCAGGCCGCGGCGTTCAAGGAGGCAACCGACGTCGGCAGCATAATAGTCTCCAAGCTGGACGGCACCGCCAGGGGCGGAGGCGCCCTCAGCGGCGTAGCCGCCACCGGCGCCCCCATCAAGTTCATCGGCACAGGCGAGAAGGTCGAGGACCTTGAGGCGTTCGACCCGGGCAGGTTCATAGGCCGTCTCCTGGGCATGGGGGACATAGAGGGCCTCGTCGCCAAGGTCAAGGAGGCTGAGATGCCTGTCTCTGAGAAGGACGTCGTGGCGATGCTCAGCGGCAAGTTCAGCCTCCAGGACATGTACAACCAGTTCGAGGCCATGAGCAACATGGGGCCCCTACAGAAGGTGCTGGGCATGATCCCGGGGTTCAGCTACCAGCTTCCAACAGACGAGATGGAGGACGCCGAGGAGAGGCTCGCCAAATACAAGGTGATCATCCAGAGCATGACGGTCGAAGAGAAGGAGGACCCCAAGACGCTCAACAGGAGCCGCATCAGGCGCATCGCCAGGGGCAGCGGCACCGACGAGCGCGATGTAAGAGAACTTATAAAACAGTATAACGCTATGAGGAAAATGCTCAGACAGATGAAGGGTAGCCGAAGGATGCGGCGGCAGATGCCATTCAAGCTGGGTTGAGGAGACTAGAGCAATGGGAAAAAGCAAGGGAATGCGGAGGAAGAGCAGGAGCGCCCTCACCAAGAAGATCAGGGACAAGGGGAGGCTGCCCCTGAGCAGGCTGCTTACCAAGTACGAGGAAGGCGAGAAGGTGGTCATAGACATAGACCCCGCCATCCACAAGGCGATGCCGCACAAGCGTTACCAGGGCAAGGTAGCCACCGTCGTGGGCCAGAGGGGACGCGCATACATACTGGAGGTCCCGCAGCGGAAGACCGTGAAGACCATCATCACGACCCCTGAGCACATCCGGAAGCACCAGGAGGCTTAGAGGTGTCCGTCACCGAGAAGAAGGAGATCACCATCCCCGAGGCTCGCAAGCTGCTTATGGATAAGGCCGAGGAGCTTGACCCCCTTCAGAGGCGTGTGCTGGAGTACACCATCAGGTTCAGCAAGCTGGACAGCGAGACGGCGAAGCAGCTCACGGATGAGCTTGTGGACGACGCCGACATAGACCGGAGCCTCGCTGTGCAGATAGTGAACGCCATGCCGGGCAGCGTGCCAGAGCTACGCACCTTCCTCGGTAGGCAGAGGATCATCGCCGAGGACACCATGACAAAGATTTTAGGGATAATTGAAAAATACCGGGTTGAGGAATAACTACCCGGAGGGCACCCCACAGGAGGCAGATGGCTTGTATAGAGATCAGAAGAAGTACGAGGAGTACGCATATGTATTAGATTATCTTCCACACGGCCGCCCGGGGGCGCCTCGGTCAAGCCACTCCGCCACCGGCGTTATCCAGCTGGTGGGGGAGGACTACTTCACGCTGCTGGAGGCCACGCCGCATCGGGACGCCGAGTACAATATCCGGGACAGGATATTCGTGGGGAAGGGGGACAGGACGCTGGTGGAGCACGTCCTGGGCAGGGTGACCTACGACGAGCTCACGTCGGCCGCCAAGGCGGAGCTGCCCTTCATAATAGAGGAGATAGTCAAGAACAACGAGGAGCGCTTCGTGGAGTTCGTGAACAGAAGCCAGCCCCTGACGCCGAGGATGCACAGCCTGGAGCTCATACCCGGGATAGGGAAGCGGCTAATGTTCCAGATAATAGACCTGAGGGAGAGGTACCCGTTCGAGAGCTTCCAGGACCTCAAGGAGAGGGCCAACCTGACGGACCCTGTGAAGCTCATATCCCGGCGGGTCATGAAGGAGCTCAGCGAGGAGGAGAAATACTACATCTTCACCC
>CAYFYM010000130.1:0-14403 GCA_964347405.1 uncultured Candidatus Bathyarchaeia archaeon
GTCGTCTATGGCTTTCTGGATGTCCCAGCCGAACGCCTTGGCGTACTCTATCTTCTTCTTCATCGACTCTTCCAGCGAGATGTAAACGCATGACTCGCCTCTGCCCACCGCCGACATTATGTACTGGAGCGACATTATGGTCTTACCCGTGCCCGGGCCCCCGCTCACCAGCAGTATGTCTTCCTTGGGTATGCCTCCTCCAAGCATGTCGTCAAGCCCTGTTACTCCCGTCGACACCCGCTCCGGCTCATATCCAGACATTCTGTTATTCGTCTCCTGTCACTCACTCATCACAGCGAGTCCATGAGGGAAAATCGGTTATTACTGCATACCTCCATTTCTCCCTCTCGTTCTCACCCATGAGGATAGTACCTTGATGAACGTGTACGGTTTATTTATGCTTTATCTGAAAACGCCAGTTCCATGCAACGATCCTAGTTATAATCCTTAAATCCGTCCACGGGTGATGTCCCTGTATGCCGTCGAGTATGAAGCGTAGATACCCCCACGACTACACGGAGGATAGGCTGAGGGAGATCGCGGCGGACCTCGAGAAGGCCGTCACCGTCCCCGTGAACGTCATGGTCGAGGCCGAGCACCGTGTATACGATCTAAGCGAGATGAAGGAGATCCTGAGAGGAGCCGAGAAGATCGTACTACAGGACTGCGGCTGCAAGACGGAGTACGGTAACTGCGACTCCCCCACCAGGGTATGTCTGAGCATAGACGAGGCCGCCGATGAGTCCTTCCTGTCTGAGGAGTACCATCCACAGGAGGTGAGCCTCGACGAGGCCATGGAGGCGCTGGAGATGAGCCACGAGGCGGGGCTGGTGCACATGACGTACACCATGAAGGGCGACGCTGGGCCGACGGTGATCTGCAGCTGCTGCCCCTGCTGCTGCCACACGCTGGGCGGCATGCTGCGCTTCGGCATATCGACGCAGGTGCTCACGTCCAGCTACGTCGCGGAGGACGACGCGGAGAGCTGCAACGGCTGCGGCGTCTGCGTGGACCGGTGCGTCTTCAACGCCAGAAGCATGACGGACGGGGGGCTGGCATACAACGCGTCCAACTGCTTCGGGTGCGGCCTATGCGTGTCCAAGTGCCCCACAGACTCGATAACCTTGGTGCCCAGAGCCCCGCAGAGCTGACGCCGATTCAGCTGAGTGACTGGAATGGATAGGGAAAGGTTCAGGGAGTTCCTGCATAGGCACCTTGAGGCGCGGTCCAGGATGCGTGTGCAGGACGTGTACAAGCTCCTTTATCAGGGCGTCTTCGGCGTAGGCCACATAATGGGGGTGGACGCCCATCGGAGGCTGTTGGAGGAGGCTGGGAGGGTTGACCCACGGGGCCACCTGTGTGAGCCCCTGCTTGAGCCCACGTCGATGGATGGGGAGACCGTGAGGGTGAACCTCAGGCCGTTCCTGAGGCGGGGCGGCAGCCTTGAGGGTCTCTACGAGGCCATGAGCGAGTCCTCGAAGGTGAAGGGGGACCCGTTGGAGTTCATGTCGCTCTGGGAGGCTTTCAGGGAGCTCGCGGAGGAGGGGCAGCTGGGGCTGGACCTGGAGACCGTCCGCAGGTACGACGAGGGGCTTAAGGAGGCGGGCCCGGTGCCGCGGCACCACTCGGCTGAGTACCGTGAAGCCTACCGCCCTGCGTACAGGGTGGTGAAGCGCCGCATCTTCGAGGAAAGAGTGTCCATCAGAATCGATGAATAACATACTTTTGGTGGCGGCGGGCCGTGAGAAGCCTGCATGGATGAGGCGTGTTCTTCTCGTTTTCATAAAAAGGGGGGGTTAAAGCTTCAGCGTCTCCCCTGGCTTCATTATCCGGACCTTCGTGCTGCTCGCGGCCTCGACCTTCTTCTTGTACTCCGTGGGGTCGGTGTCCCAGATATGCATGGGGACCGCCGTCTCGGGGTTTATCGCGATGGTCGCCTCGGCGGCCTCCGGGTTGTCCATAGTGTAGGTGCCGCCGCTCGGTACGAGGAGCACGTCCACCCCCTTCACCTTCTTCATCTCGTCTATGAAGTCGGTGTCTCCCGCGTGGTAGACCGTCTTGCCCTCCGCCTTCACCAAGTACCCGACGCCTATGCCCTTAGGGTGGAAAGGCGTCCCGGGGCTGCGGAACCGTTTATAGTTGTAGGCCTCCACGGCCGTCACCGTCACGTCGCCGAAGGAGGCCGACTCCCCCGGCTTCAGTGTCTTGACGGGTGAGCCTATCTTCTTGCCGCACTCCTGGGTGGCCACTATCACGGTTTTGTCGCCCTTGACCTTCCTTACCTTGTCCGCTTTGCAGTGGTCGTCGTGGTGGTGGGTGCTCAGCACCAGGTCGGCCTTCTCGTCGTACTCGCCCTCGTAGGGGTCGACGTAGATGGTCTTGCCTCCTGCCTTGATCTTCCACGATGCGTGTCCCAGCCATTTAAGCTCCAAATCTTTCACCGTTTACTGAATACATGGCTCCGTTTTTTACTCTTGCCCCCGCGTCACGGACTCGTGGGCGGTGAGGTAGGCCAGCCCGAAGACCACCCTGAGCGCCGCGGAGAAGAACAGCCCCGCGCTCAGCCCCTCCAGGCCGCCGAAGTAGGAGTCGATGACGTAGCCGCTCACGTTGCTTCCAAGGAAGCAGGCGACGCCGAACGCCGTGGTGCTGCTGGCGAGGTAGGTGGCCCTCAGGTCCCCAGGGGCGAGGTCTATGACGTACGTGGACTCGCTGCTCATCCAAGCCGCCATCCCCATGCCCAGGAAGAGCTCAGCCAACGCTATGTGCCACCACTGGGTCGCCAACGCGTAGGCGACCGGGGCCACGGCCATGGATACGCGGCTGAGCACAATTATCGGCCTCCTCCCCACCCTGTCCATGAAGGCGCCCAGCCGTTTCTGGGTGAGGGTGCTGACGAGGCTGCTCGTTATGCTGAGGGTGCTTATCTGCCACACCTTCATGCGGAGCCTGTGGGTTATGACGAGGGGGAAGAGGGGCCACGCGAAGCTCATGCCCACGCCGTACACGAAGTTTAGCGTGAGGTAGCGGGTGAGCCTGGGGTCCCTCACCAGCCGGTTGAGCTCAAGCCTCTGGCTGGAGCCCTTGGGGGGCTTCTCGTTGGTGAAGAGCACCATCACCCCGCCGAGCAGGCTGGTTGCCGCCGCCAAGGCTAGCACCAGGGTGAAGCTCTCGGGGGTGGTCTCGCCTTGATCCGTTACGCTCAGGGCGAACGCTATGATCATGGCGAAGAAGCTTCCCATCTGGCTTACGCTGTTGATGAGCCCTATGGTGACGCCCCGGGTGCGCTCGGTGGTGTAGTCCCCCAGGAGGCTGCTCCAAGACGGCGCCGTCATGCTGTAGAAGAAGCTGCTCAGTATCACCAGCCAAATAAGAGGCCTGGGGGCGTCGAACACGAGCAACGCCGCTATGGCGCCGGCGTTAAGCAGGCGGCCCGCCGCGATGAACCTTTTCTTGCCGTACCTGTCCACGAGCCTGCCGAACACGAGCTGGAGGAGGTTGCCGCTGAGGCTCTTTGCGCCCTGGAGGAACCCCATCTGGTTGACGGTGGCGCCCGACGCGGCTACGAGGAGGTTGTTGAACCTGTTGTTGAGGCTGTCGCTGAACATCATCGTGAACCCGGTCGCCATGAGCGCCGGCGTCGTCTGCAGCGGCTCCTCCTCCAGCTCGCTCATACCCGGTTCAGGGTAACAATGTGGATAATAAATGTGTAGGTAAAGCAAGCACATGGAACGAAGGGAATGCAGTTCACGTCCGGGTGAAGAAGATATAAGTGGAGTCGTCTTCAGTAAGGGTGCTTACTCGGGGCTAGATGCATGAGCGAGGCTGGACACCGGGTTCTCCTAGTAGACGACGAAAAGGACATCGTCAGGACGTTCACGCTGTTCCTCGAGAGAAGCGGCTACGTCGTCGACTCGGCGGGCAGCGGCGGGGAGGCCTTGGCTAAGCTCGGTGAGAGCCCCTACGACGTGGTGGTGTTCGACTACAAGCTGCCTGACATCACGGGGACAGAGCTGTTGAGGAGGTTCAACGCCATGCAGCCCGGCGCTGTCAAGGTGATGCTGACGGGCTTCCCTTCCCTGGAGAAAGCCGCGGAGAGCCTCATGCACGGCGTCGACTCCTACCTGCTCAAGCCTGTGGACATGAACGAGTTATTGGCGGTCATCGAGGATAAGCTGAGGGAGAGAACAGGGTCCAAGGATACCGGGATGGAAGAGTAGCTCGCCCCATCTATGGTGACCGGTAGACTATTGTTCATGGACGACGGGTTTCCCTTCATGGCTGGAATCACATCAGACGGGTTACCCAAGGTTCTGTCCATGCGTGAACGGTCCCGTGTAGTCAACAGGGTGCTCGCCGAGAGGCTTGACACGGTGCTCCCCGTCGCCATGAGGGAGCCTGGCCTCGACATGTGGCTCATCATCTGCCAGGAGGACGACCTGGACCCGGTGTACGAGACCATGATACCCATGGACACATGGTGCCCTATACTCCAGATGCTCGTCTTCTATGACAGGGGGCCGGGGCTGGGCGTGGAGCGCATAAACCTCTCCTTCACGGACACAAAGGACCTGTACGATACGCCGTGGCCGGGGAGGAGGCACCACAGGGAGCAGTGGACGCTGCTCAGGGGCATCGTCGAGGAGAAGGACCCCAAGCGCATAGGGATCAACATCGGCTCAGTCCAGTGGGCGGCCGGCGGGCTCACCCACAACCTTTACGTGCAGCTGGTTGAGGCGCTGCCCCGGAGGTACGTGGACCGGCTTGTCTCGGCGGAGGCGTGCGCCACCCGGTGGCTCGCTACGCTGACCGACCGGGAGGTGGAGCTCTACGAGCACGTGGCGGGGGTGGCCCGCGCGTTGATAGCTGAGTGCTACAGCGCGAAGGCCATAGTGCCTGGGGTTACCACGGTAAGGGACCTGGTGTGGCACTACTGGCAGAGGTGCGCCGACCTTGGGCTGTCGGTGGCGTTCAACCCTTTCTTCACCGTCGTGCGCAGCGCGTCTGCCAGGGAGCTGCACGGCGACGGGGACGACGTGATAAGGCCCGGCGACTTCATACGGTGCGACGTGGGGATAGAGTACCTGCGGCTTATCACAGACCACCAGGAGTGGGCGTACATCCTCAGGCCCGGCGAGACGGACGCCCCGGAGGGTGCCCGGAGGCTCATGGCCGAGGGGAACAGGCTTCAAGACTGCTACATGGCGGGGTTCGAGAGGGGTTTGACGGGAAACGAGATGCTCGCCCGCATCCTGAAGGACGCCCGGGGTAAGGGTATCCCTAACCCGAGGGTGTACAGCCACAGCCTGGGGCGCCTGCTACACGAGCCGGGTCCGCTCATCGGGCTTCCCTGGGAGCAGGAGCGGAACGAGGGGCGTGGCGACGTGGCGCTGGAGCATAACTACGCGTTCACTATGGAGCTGTCTGTGGAGGGGCCGCTGCCGGAGTGGGGCGGCGAGGCGTTCAGGTGCGCGCTGGAGCAGGACGTGGTGTACACGGTTGACGGGTGCCGTTTGATCGATGGGCGGCAGACCGGGTACCATCTGGTGTAGCCCGGTAATGTTTTAATCTGGTCGCCGTGGATGTATTGGTGCGCGCGGGGGTTCCCGAGTGGCCAAAGGGGTCAGGCTTAGGACCTGATGGACTAGTCCTCCGTGGGTTCGAACCCCACCCCCCGCATTTCAACTGAATCCCTCACTATTTTCGCGCGCGCGACCGATTCAGTCTATCCTCTCGATCTTGAACACCACGGGCTTCTGACCGTCGGTGCAAGAGGAAAACGTGACCCCAGGCTCCTTGAACCAGGGGAAGCCCCCGCCCCAGGCGATCTGAACAAGATCTCTGTAGATGTCCGCGAATGCCCAAGTGCAGAGCCCGTTTGGACACTCCAAATTCTCGAAGATGAACTCCTGTCCTGGGCTGTGTCTATGGCATACGGAGCCGTGCCGAGCCACCTCATCCGGGACCTCACCATCAAAGATCTCCTCGTTCGAGAAGCACTTAACAACGGTGATCTTGACCCTTGACATCTAATCCACCCTCTCCAGCTTGAAGACCACAGGGTTCGTCCCATCGGTACACGCCGTATACTGGATTTTACCTTCCCTGTTGAACTTGTTCCCAAAAGCAAGGTACACCAGATCCCTATGAATGTCAGCATAAGCCCAGTCACAGAACCCATCTGGCTTCGCAAGGTCAACAGAGACGAAAGTCTGCCCCGCAGTGTGTAACCCACACCTGCTATCTGGACCTCCCGGCTTGTCGATGACATCCGGGATGTCGTCTCCGAAAACATCAGATCTGGAGAGTCCTTTCAATACGGTGATCTTGATCTTAGACATACCTAGTCCTCCAGTCTTTCCAGCTTGAAACAGACGGGCCGGATTCCGTCAGAGCAGCATGTTATCGCTGTACCTGGGGGCAGGTTAGGGTAATAGTCACCTCCCCATTGGATCACAGAGAGACTGCTTCCAAGGGACTTCCAAGCACTGGGGCAAAACCCTTCGGGCATCTCTCGGTCCCTCCCTACCAAGAAGACCTCTCCCTCCTCAACGGCGTCGCAAATAGCGTAAGGCATACCTGTATCCGGTCTTGCGGGCACCCTCCCACTGAAAACAACCTTGGGAGCGATCTTCTTCAAGACCGTGATCTTGACACGATGCAAAGGCATTAAACATCAAATACAACGAGTATCCACGCATAATAAAAAACTGCGTGTGCGCTATAAAATGGGGAAAGTATCGGGAGATATCTCCATTGATGGTAGGGTTTGAACCCCACCCCACCCCCCGCATCTTTTTACTAGTAATTCTTATAAATGGGTGAATCCTGTGCACCATTATTAAATTAAAAAAAAGTGAATGAACTAATAGAAATAGCTACTACCACTCGTCTAGTTTATAAACTCCGAGAGGTTGTTCAAATCTACCCCCCCCCCCCGCTACCAATAACTATAGCCATGGTGCGCGCGCGAATATCCCTGCACCTAGGGATAGGACGGGTCCAATTATCCAACCAGTCCAAGACAGAAAACCACCAATGCCTAATCCGATCCAAGTAATCCAACTCTTCTCAGAGTCTCGAATCCCAGCGTATCCCAACCCAATCTGGACAGCAACAAAGAACAATGTCAGAAGCACTGAACCTGAGAAACCAGCTGCCAACAGATAGACGATCATCTGTGTTAGGGTCATTACCCCTGATGAAATGTTAAATGCACCAGATAATCTCCCAAGAATCAAAGACATACCATGAACAGGGTTCTTGATAAACAGATAGTAGAGACAGATAACCAATGCAGATATTGGTGGTCCAAAAAGCAGCAATATCGGCTGCTCCTCCCAGAGATGAATCCTAACCAAATCTATGGGGATTTTGAGCCACTCAACTAACGTAAATGTTTCCCTGTAACCTAATGCCATCCCATACTTACCACCACGATCATCGCTATACACAGCGATGTAATAATCCCCATCCTCAGATGCTACGTGGCTGTAACTTGCTACATAATAGTAGCTTGCAGGCGTGAATGGCTCATACTCAGGGTGATCAGGGCGTTCCCCCGGTACATTTACCCGCCCCAATTCTTCTGGATGCTCAAATGTGGGCTCATAATCCTCCACTATATCGTGTCCAATCACTATGAAGCTTGGGGTAAATTGCTCATCGCCCCATATTGAGACATATAGGCTTACTCTGAGTTCTTCTCCCTTGTGCAAGTGTATCTTGTAGTAATCTACTTCACCGAGTTCCTCGTAAAGGGTCCACGACTTTGTTGGATCATCGATATCGATCGCTGTCTCGGGAGTATTATTACCCTCCCCAGTATCCAAAGGAGTATGAGCGCTAACTATCGCAGTGGACAAGAGCAGAAATAGAACAAGGTTTAGGCGAAGAAAACGCTTCATGTATGAGGCAGATGAAGGGAACCTAAAAATTGTTCCCATTGCATACGCGAATAAGGATGTTTTGAGATAAACTATAGTTACCCTGGGTAAGCATTTCTTTGATCAACTATTCTCTGGTCTTAGAAAAGTGTGTGGAGGGGATAAAAATCATCGATTATATCGTATATTTTACTAGTAACATCGTTTGCCCGCTGAAAACCAAAGACCGTTCAAAAATAAGGTGGACCTTGGCTATGCTGTTAACGGTAAGTGATAGTTAATTTATGAGCCTGGCCTCGACGAGGGATAAGGCTGATAGTGCATTTTACGGGTGCTAAGGAACATAGATAAACTCTGAAAGTGGAGGGTATCGGATGCGCATCGTTGCGCGCGCGAACAAGATATAGAGACCAATGTATCTCTTCTTCTAGGAGATGTGGGATGGAGGACTATGGCGACGTCGTGCAGTGGCTCTTGGAAGAGAACGCGCCTCACGTCAGGTACAACACCCTCAGACACGTTCTCCGGCGTCCCCTGGACGACGCAGAGGTCGTCGAGAGCAGAGAGCGCATGATGGAGTCTCCCCCCGTCTCTAAGATCCTTGCGAAGCAGAATCCGGATGGTGGTTTCCTTCAGAAGTCCTTCGTAAAGAGAATGGGCGTTGAAAGTGCACGGGTTGGGTACTCACCCAAACACAGGGCCACCACATGGCAGGCGGTGTTCCTCTCTCAGGCCAGCCTCCCAGGAGATGGCCACCGAATCCATGCCCTGGGGGAGTACATTCTGGAGAACAGCTTCAGCGAGGAGCTAGGCGCCTTCGGATGGAGAGTGGAGCTCAAGACGGGGTCCCGGCTAGAGAGAATCCCATGCTTCATAGGGAACATGATACACGCCCTCTGTTCCTTCGGATTCGGGGACGACAGCCGGGTCAGGAGCAGCTTCGAGTTCCTCGCTAGACACCAGAGGTTCGACGACGGCGGATACAAGCCTAAGAAGGAGTGGCCACATTTTGGGAGACGGGACAGGTGCTGGGGCGGGCACACCTGCTACTGGGGGGTAACAAAGCTCCTCAGGGCCATGACCGTCGTCCCCGACTGCTACTGGACTGGCGAAGCAAATGAAGCAAAGAGAAAAGGCGTCGAGTTCGTACTCCTCCACAGGCTCATTTGGAGCAGCCGCAACCCTTCAAGACCCATGATCACGGGTAGGAACGACCCGAGGCTCCTCAAGGCCCCCCTCACCTACCACGACGATGCAATCGAGATAGCTACGACGCTACTTAGACTGGGTGTAGACGACCCCGCCATCGATGAGACCATCGAATACATTTTGAGCAAGAGGAACAGGCGGGGCCGCTGGCTCTTGGAGGCGACGCCCAGCAACATGTACGCGACATGGGGCGTGCCGGGTGAAGAGAGTAAATGGATCACATTCAGGGCGATTCGGATGCTAGCCCTCGCCGGAAGGCTTAATGTTCCTTGATCGGGTGCTTACCATCACGCGTGAATAACTGCCTTGAATATCGCTTCTATACAAGAAGCATCTGTGTTTTACTTGAAACCACTCATATGTTGATTATATAATGAAGGATAAGATCTTCTACCCTGATTAAAGTAGTTCTGAAAACCTGGTCTCGATTTGAAAGATTTAACACTCTTGTAATTGGATTAAACTAAGGTCACCCTCGATAGCAACGTCACACTCGTTATTTGTCGCAGCACCTCTTACACTCGTTCCATCTAAAGGAAGTGTAATATTTCTCATATAATTCTCTAGCAGCCTCCATAGACTCAAACTCGTACCACCCACCGTTAGGCAACAGCTTGTTCACTCCTTTGTTTTTCTGCTCGTAGGGCTTGCAGAGAATGCATGACTCCCTGTGCAACGTGATGGTCTTAGACGGGTAATCAATGTTCAGCCAAAGCTTCAAGAAACACGCCTCACCTACTAGCTAAACCACCTGTTTATTGGTGGAAGTTAATTGATCTAAGAGCTCCTTCACATGTAGTTCCAGATTCTTGCGGACAGTGACGTCTCTAACACAGGCAACGGTAGCAACGTGTATGCCTTCTTGGATTATCGTCGTTGCCTCTATCTCAACCCATCTATCATAGACCTCGGTATAGACGGTGTGCTTGAATCTTCCTTTCTCGATTACCTGGTTTGTTAGCCACTCGATATAGCCTTCCTTTGCTTGGAGGAATATATTGGGTTTTTTTCCAATCATCTCGTTTTTAGTTCTTCCAACTATCTCTGCTATTGCCTTGTTGACGTAGATTATCTCGTTGTCGGGATTCAGGATAATGATGCCGCAGTAGACGTTCTCCAGGGCGGTCTGATATATCATGTTTTTTGATATCAGCTCCCGTTGAAGGTCGTCAACGATTATTTCAGGTATTTTGCTGGAAGTCTTCCTCAGGTGTTCAAGGAACCATATGTGTGAATCCAGTGCGTAGTTTCTTACTTTCGTGGAGGCTTCGTTCTGTAGTGCCGACCAAAACACGAACCCTAGTTTTATGTCTTCTGTGATTTTCTCCAAGTTTTGAAATATCCGTGTCTTTATTGTTGGGAGTCCGTCGGGTATTGTGCCGTGGTCGAGGAATTCTTTGATTTTATCTCGTTCCAATTCTGTGAAGATGTAGCTTCTCATTTTGGTTCTAGTTGTCGTTACTACATTTATAAATTTACAGTGATTGAACACGAGTATTTACTGTGGTTGAAATCGATGTTTTTGGTCGGTGATGTTGTTACTGTCTTTGTAGGGATTTTTGGGTTGCTAATTACTTGCACCTTTTTTATCTAATGACTGCCTTTTCCATATCGCTAAGGGAAAAAGGGTTATGCCTGACCCAAGGACACTTAACCTTATTTTTCTATAAGCTTGTTATTTTATTCCTGATAATCTATTTTTAAACCTGTTAATATGTCGGCTTGTATACACATCGGTTAATTTGGCTAGGATATAATCAGGGATCTGATTAAGCATTATTAAATCATCGATAAACGGGGGATGTTATGGGATATATCTTCAAAGGTTGTGGGGTTCAGAATCCATGCCCGTGGCATCCTGTTTGGTGTTCACCTATGGTGGTTACACCGTAAAGTAAACAAGTGGGAACTACATTCAACGCCGTCTAAACGCGCCGAGTGATTTGGATCAAAGGACGATCTACGCCATGAAGATTCGATGCGCGTTCTCCCAGTACAGCTTCCTGAGGACGGGGAGAGGCAGATTGAGGCCGTTGATAAACGTGCCCCCGGTGTCCACTGTGTCAGCGTCAGGGAAAGGCAGCGGGGTGCCCCGTTCACCCGTCTCCCAGAGTATCCTCTGCGCGACGTATCGGCCAGAGAAGTAGTCACGGTCGCCTCTACTGGATGAGATGTCGGTCCCGAAGAGGACCCTGTCCTGGTGCCTGAGCATGAACTCCCGGGCCTTCCCTGTGTCTCTGCTCAGCTCGCGGGCCATCCACCTCGACGACGCCGTATCTACCACGAAATTAGGAAACCTATCCATCCACCCTGCGAGATCAGGTAACCTGTGTATCTCAGGCTGTGAACCGAAGTGGGGGACCTGAAACCTCAGCTTAGGGTGCCGAGACAGGACATCCTCCAGTTGTCTGAGGTGCTCATCCTTGGTGCCGTACTTCCCCGAGTCCCGGTACTGGGAAGCGTAGTAGGTGTCCGGGTCGCCCACGTGGATGATGAGTGGTATCCCGTCGTCCTCGAGGGCCTGGAAGATGGGGTCCAGCCTGGGGTGGTTTATCCTGAAATCCTTCGGAACATCACGGTAGTCGCGCCAGCGGGGGCCGAACCATGACTTGGTGAGGGAGTAGCCCTGGTCCCTAAGCTTCGATATCTCGTCGAGCACGGGCTCCACGTTGTACTGCGCCATATCGCTCAGGGAGAGGTACTTCGCGAAAACGAACCTGTCCGGGTACCTCTCCTTAGCCGCCTGGAATCCTCCTTCATCGTGTACGATCCCGATCTGCGCAGAGACCCCGAAATCGTTCTCGATGGTGATCATCTTGGATATGTCTTCGATGGTGCCTACGTGTGTGTGGGCGTCAAAGATGGGTCCGGTGTACTTCCATGCATCTCTCAAGATATTTCAAATAAGGAGATGGACTCACTCAAAAGCCATTCCGTGTACGACAAGCCCCAAGCGTACGTACCTGGCAATAAAACCAATCTGATCCTATTTCGAGGGCTCATTTACTTCCTCCCTTTGACGGGATAAGGCGTCAGGGAGCATGATTACAGCTTAATGATGAAGTGAAAATAATTAAAAATCCCGGGAGTGAATGGATAACTAGTTTTATGCTTGCTACCCTCAGAAAACCAGCTCTAGTCAGGATCTACTTGATCCCCTTTTTCACGATGCTGGTCTCATCAATGGTCTGGTCAATATCCATAGTATACGCCCTAGCTCTGGGGGCAAACGTCTATCAAGTAAACATACTGCGTAGCATCAGGACGTTGATGGGGCTGTTTCTTCTAGTCCCCATAGGGATGCTTTCAGACATTCTTGGAAGGAAAACCATTGTGATATATTCAAGAAGCGTAACGTTCTTTGGGGTATTAATCAGAGCATTCGCCTCAAAGGTAAATCACCTCTACATCTCAGCCATCGTAGGCGGAATCGCTGGGAGAGGGTTTTTCCCCGTGCTTCTCTCGATGATCGGCGACATAGCGGAGGAAGGCGAAAAACAGGAGGCCGTGAGTTTCCTGTACTTGTCATCGAGCATAGGCCTCACAGTGGGGCCCACGATAACAAGCATGTTGTTAAGGAATGGGCATCTGACCTTGCGCGGCATCTACAAGGTAAACGTCATAGCCCAGATAATCGTACTGCTGTACCTGTTTACCCTGATCGAGGAGACAAGCACCCAGATAGAGCCCGGGGAAGAGCTTGATCTGACCCACTTGAAAGACTTGATGCGTCAACCGGAGTTCCAGAAACTATCGGGGATGGCCCTCCTTTACTTTTTTTCAAGATCAATTCTACAGACCTACATCCCCCTGTACGCAAAAATGGATCTTGGCCTCTCTGATGACCGAGTCGCCATGCTGTCTACATACCGCAACATGGGGATCCTCGTAATACGATTGTTATGCGCCACGCTCCTGACTAGGGTTCCGCTTACCTATTTTCTCATGATATCACTGGGGCTAGGAGGTGTGGCGGGAATGATTCCAATTTTCGCCGTCGATTACCAGGCCCTTACGTTTTCCCTGGTATTGGCGGGTATCAGCTATGGCGCTGTCAGAATCCTGGGGGCTACGGTGATAGCGAAACGGTCTACCCCTGAGAACAGGGGGGTGGCAAACAGCCTCTATAACGTGGCGATTTCGTCTGGGAACATTTTCAGGACGTTCACGGCTCCGATGGCTGATCTATATGGCATAGCCTCCATATTTCTGCTGGCGGCGATAACGGCGATGGCGTCGATAATACCGGTCACTAGGATGGGAAAACAGTGATGGAAGAGGCTGGAACCCCGTTCCTGAAAGACGCTTAGATTGTTTCAGAGACGCCCTTGAGGCAGTAACAAAATCCCGGGAAAAGTATCTGACGCATGGTATCGGGAAGATGAAGTGAGGATAAAATCATCGATTAGACGAAGTCTACTAGTGTTATCGCTTCAGTTGGGCAGATGCTGACGCACAAACCATATCCGAAACACCTATTGGGATCAACTTCCAGTGTACCATCGCGACTTCATCTTTTTTCTTTAAACCACTCAGACGCTGATTCTGTGGTGAAGTGAGGATCGCGCACTACGATGCGTTTAAGTCTTCGTGGTATCGATTGCTAAGAAGTGGAAGACTGAGGCCCCGACAACCGCCAATGCTCCAAAAGTAAACCCAAGAACACCGTAATCAAATTTTATTAACAACAGTCCTCCCACTGCGCCCCCAATTACATCACCCATACTCATGGCGGCAGAACTAAGCGACATCATTGTGCCACGGAATCTTGGAACCTGTTCAAGGGTTAAGCTGCTGAAAGCGGTAATCATTATGGCCGCAAAAATGCAAAAAATAATTGAGAAAGTTATCGACAGCCAGAGATTTGAGACGTTAGTAACGCTGTACGCTAACACTCCGACGAGGAAGCCCGAGAAAACCGTCAAAGACTTTCTGCCAAACCTATTCACCAATCGCCCACAGACGATACTCCCCAGAACAGAGCTTAGGCTTGTACCTATAATGATAACAGAGACGAAGTCGATTGATACTAGGAATCGTTGCCTAAAAAACGATGCGAAGTAGATCACAAACGAAAACCACGTAGCTGTTGATAGTACCGTACCAACTAAGCAAGCAGAGGCTGACCTATTTGAGATAACCGCCTTGAAACCCTCTAAGTAACTTCCCATGCTCGTATTGGGCAGATGGCTACTGTATGTGGATGGCAGACCTCTAATAGTCAACAAGAGACCCAGAAGGGCGATGGGCAAGACGAATCCGAGGAAAGCCATGCGCCATCCTCCTAAACCTGCGATGAAGTTAGTGA
>CAYFYM010000131.1:0-3012 GCA_964347405.1 uncultured Candidatus Bathyarchaeia archaeon
ACACCCACGTGGTGCTCAACACCGTGAAAGAGGACTTCAGGATGCTCAGCAACCTCTAACTTTTTCTTTAAAAAAGTTGTAATGGGTTATTTCTTCCTCAGCGTCTTACCAGGAAGCGCGCCCGTGTACCCGCCGTCCTCTATGACGGGCACGCCGTTGACCAGGACGTACGGTATCCCAGTGGCGAACCGGTGGGGGTCCGTGAACGTGGCCTCGTCCTTCACCTTGGCCGGGTCGAAGACCGTCACGTCGGCCTTGTACCCCTCCCGTAGGACGCCCCTGTCCTTGAAGCCCATCTTCTGGGCGGGTGCGCTGGTCATCTTCCTGATGGCCTCCTGGAGGCTTATGACGCCCTCCCTGACGTAGTGTCCGAGGACCCTGGGGAAGGTGCCGTAGTACCGTGGGTGGGGCTTCATGTCGGCCCAGATGCCCTCCGGGGAGATTGCTGAGCCGTCGCTGCCCACCATGCCGTGGGGGCTCTGCATGACGCGTCGGACGTCGTCCTCGTGGAGCCCGAACATGACGCTGGGGACCTGGGTGTTTTCCATCATGAGGAGGTCGAACATGGCGTCCATGGGGGGCTTGCCCATCATCTCGCCTATCTCCTTGAGGTTCTTGCCCGTGTACCGGGGGTTGTTCTTCGCCTTGGTGACGAGTATGTTCTCGGGCGGGTAGCCGAGCCGCTGCTCCTCCTTCATCAGTTCACGTGTCGCCGGGTCGTTGAGGCGCTCCAGTATCTTCTCTGCGCCCCCCTCGTGGGCCCAGTGGGGCAGCAGCGCCGTGAGCCCGGTGCTGCTGGCTATGTATGGGTACTGGTCGAAGGTGACGTCTACCCCCTTCTCCCTGTGGTCGGCGACGCTGGCGAGGCTCTCCCTGGTCCTCCCCCAGTTCCTCTGGCCGCTGGCCTTGAAGTGGGCTATCTGGACGGGGAGCCCCGCGGCGCGCCCTATGGCGCACGCCTCGTTGACGGCGTCAAGGAGGGTGTCTCCCTCGCCCCTGATGTGGCTGAAGTAGAGGCCCCCGTGCTTGGCCACCACCTTGGCCAGCTCGGTGATCTCCTCGATGTCGCCGTAGACGCTGGGCGGGTAGATGAGGCCGGTGCTCATGCCCCAGGCGCCTTCCCCCATGGCTTCGTCCACGAGCGCCTTCATCTTATCAAGCTCCTCGGCTGTTGGTCTCCGGTTCTCATAGCCCATGACGTTCTGGCGGACGGTGCCATGGCCCACCAGGGGCGCTATGTTCAGGCCTGATCCCTGCCTGTCCACCCTGTCCATGTACTCGGCCATGGGTTCCCAGTCGTACTCGAAGTCCTCCGGTACGGAGCTCCGCGCGTAGGTCTCCTTGTACTCCTTGACGGCGGCGTTCAACGGGGCGGCGCTGCCCCCGCAGTTACCCACCACGTCCGTGGTGACGCCTTGATGGATCTTGCTCAGCCCCCGGGGGTCTATGAGAATGGGGAAGTCGGAGTGGCTGTGGATGTCTATGAACCCTGGAGCGACTGTCAGCCCCTCAGCGTCTATGGTCTTCTCGGCTTCGGCTCCGCGGAGGTCACCCACCTCTTTCACCGTGTCGCCGGCTATGCCGACGTCGGCCCAACGCCACGGGTTGCCCGTACCGTCCATGACGCGGCCTTTCCTGATGACTACGTCGTACCTCAAATCGTATCATTGATGATACGCGGCTGCGACGATAAAGGGTTTGGCAGGCGTCGAGACGTTAACCAAATATTTCGCGGTATGTTTCTTTATACCGAGTTGATGCGCAAGTACAGCTACGTGAGGTTCACGTGGTGGAGGGAGGTGGACATCGACGAGCTGGGCGATGAGCTCTCGGCGGAGTATGAGGTAAAGCCCGTCAAAACCCCGGAGAGCACCATGTACGAGCTGTCGCTGTTTAAGAACGCCAGGAACGAGACCCTCGTGAGGGCGGACACCATAGGAGCCTACATCTCCATGTTCAGGGCCGTGCTGTTCCAGAGGGACAGGGCCCCGTTCACGTCCCGGGACATGGCGCTACGTAAGAGAATCCTGGAGGCCTACCCCAGAGACAGGCCGTCGCCTTTCCCGTGGGCGTTCAGCGACGAGGTGCCCTTCGAGGTAGCCGAGGAGTAGCCTAGACTCTTCTCATGTACTTGTGTCTCTTGTCCCGGAATGGGGAGACCTGTCTCTTGTATATCTCCACGAGCCCCTTGTTTACGAGGCTTGGGATGGCGCCGCTGTCCCTTCGCGGCACCTCCTTGCACATTACGTCCCCCTGGCAGACGAGTTCGTAGACCCTTCTCTCGGCGGGGGAGAGGTCAAGCTCATCCAAAGACGGCATCATGAAGTCATCGTCAACGGACGGTAAAAGCAGTTCGATGCCCATCAACGTCATGTAATATATGTGGTGCTGCAATGTTTATATAGCATCGTTTCAGTAAAACGTTGAAAGTTTAGGCAAGCCTAAATGGTGGTTTGATGTACGAGACACTGTTCCCGAGTCTGCTCATCACTTTCAGAGAAGCGCTAGAGGCAGCGCTGATAGTGACGATAACGGTAACGTACCTCAGAAAAATGGGGAGACAAGAACTAAACAAATACAGCTACCTGGGTGCAGCCTCCGCGGTCGTTGTCAGTCTCCTCATCGGCGTCGGTCTCCAAACCTTCTATGGTGGGCTAGGCGACACCGCGAGCCAGCTGTTTGAAGGCGTGGCCTCTCTAACGGCGGTCGTGGTATTGACCAGCATGATCTTCTGGATGACGAAGCATAGTAAAGAGATCAAGGGCGAGCTGGAGGGAAAGATCGAGCAAGCAGTGACGCGGGGCGAGATATACGGCATAGCCACGCTTTCGTTTGTGGCGGTCGCTAGAGAGGGGCTGGAGACCGTCCTGTTCCTGTCAACATCCTTCATCCAAGATCAGGTGGGCACCATCTTAGGCGCGTTAACCGGGGCGCTGATCGTCGTCGGGCTATCTGTCCTCCTTATGAGGGGGACAGTTGACCTTGAGGTTAGTAGGTTCTTCAAGGTCACCA
>CAYFYM010000132.1:0-14696 GCA_964347405.1 uncultured Candidatus Bathyarchaeia archaeon
ACGACGCCTACCAGGCGGTGGGCGCCGTAGACGTAGACGTCCGCTCCGAGGGCGTCGACTTCCTCACGTTCGGCAGCGAGAAGTGGCTCTGCTGCCCAGCCATGACCGGCGTCCTCTACGCCAGGAAGAGCATACACGACGAGTTCCAGCCCACCTACATGAACTACCACTGCGTGGAGGAGGCTTTCAGGGACGGCTTCCCCTGGGAGAAGCCCACCCACGACAACATAGAGTCCTACAGCGGCGCCCTGTACCCCGACGCACGGAAATACGACCGGAGCTGCGTCAGCGATGAGCACACATGGGGCTTCCACGCCTGCCTCAGCTACTTCAACCAGCTGGGCACCGAGAACATCCAGGGAAGGACCGCAGAGCTAAGCCAGCGCCTCATAGACGGGCTGCGGGATCAGCCGGTCAAGGTAAACACCCCTGTGGAGCCCGATGAACGCGGCGGGCTGGTGACGTACAACACAGGGAGCTTCGAGACGAACCAGAGGGTCTACGACGCGCTCAAGAAGAACGACGTAGTCGTCGCCCACAGGTACGCGGCCGGCGTCGGCGGGATAAGGGTCTCGTGCCACTTCTTCAACACGGAGGAAGAGGTAGACCGTCTGCTGGAGATACAGGGGAAGGCACTATGAAACTCCCCTTATTTTTGGAAACAACGCCCTTTCATGAATCCCTGATATATAGGAATAAGCACCGGTAAATCCTCAATATCAGGCTTACTCAAATATTATAAAAACCGATAAATAACGGATAGACGATGCTTAAACACGGCCCCATCCTGCTAGCGCTAGGTCTAGTTATAGTGTTCACCGTAGTCGGCGGCTCGGCGGTCGCTCACGGGGAAGACGCCGACATAACTGTGACCCAGTGCTACGTCTCCGATTCGCGGGTCGACGTGGGGCAAGAGGTCACCGTGGGGTTCAGGCTTGAGTGGACCGACACGGGAAACCCCCTCTCCCATGGAAGCGTCCACATCGTCGGTGACAGCCAGAGCTATCATATATTGATGGATGGGTGGGTGATATTCACAGACACCTATGACGACCCACAGGTCAAGGAGTGGGAGGTCGATTACGTCATTTACTACGGCGATTACAAGACGGTACAGACCGAGGAAGACCCCCCGAGATGCATCTTCGACAGGGTACAGATCACCCTAATCCCTGAGTACGAGAAAACCAACATCGGCGAGGAGCCCAGCATGATAGTCTACGCCATCTACGAATCCAACTACGAAGACTTCAACGGCACAATACGCCTCAACTACACCGATAACTTCGATTACATAGGACGAAAAGGGGTGAAAGCCGACTACATCGAGGACCCACAGTACGGCATACACAAGTTCGAGTCCAACACCGTCAAGATCACGTGGGACAGGGTGAAGGTGGACCTGTACAGCCCTAGGAAACGGTACAACCCGGGGCAAAAGGCGATCATAGAGTGCCTAGCCTACTACGAGTCCGACACGAAGCCGTTCCTCGGGGAGGTCACGCTAAACGACACACTGGTCCAGGACAAGGTGGGCCGCTACACGTACACGGTGGAGTCCATTATGGACTGGAGTAACGGGATAACATTGTTCACGACCGAGACGATCGACGTCATCTTCGACAAGGTGCTAGTCGAGGTGGAGGTAGAGGACACAAGGATAGGAGTCGGCGAGAAAGCGGAGATCAGTTACGATGCCCGCTACGCCTATGACGACTCGGATTTCTCGGGGGACATATCCTTCACAGCGGTCGGCAAGGATTTCATGGGTAAGAAGGAGGTAACCGTCTGGAGGATAGTGGACAGACAATGGTTCCTCGATACCTTCGAGGCCAACTCCGTTGACGTGATATGGGACAGAGTCAAGGTTGACATCGATGCCCTGGACAAGCGGGTGGACGTCGGCGAGGAGGTGAGCGTGGCGTACAGCGCTTGGTACGAATACGACGGCACGCCCCTAGAGGAGGGGGAGGTGTCGCTCAACGCGGAGTCCATGAGGAGGGATGACGTGGGCAACTATACTTTCACTGTAGCCGAGGCTTATGGGGGACTCTACGACATAGGCGCCGTGGACGCCGACGAGTTGACCGTGGTCTGGGACTGTGTGGAGTTCACGCCGAGGGAACCCATCACGCGCATATTGGAGGCAAGCACCGTTGAGCCTGCGATGATCGGTGTATACGCCTACGATGGCTCTCGCTTCCGGGGAAGCTACGAGCTGGGGTACACCGAGCACAGCGGCTTCAAGACCTACAGGGTAGAGGCGATGGAGGATGAGCTTTACGGGCTAACCTGCTTCACCTCTGAGGAGGGCAGCATACTCTACGACACCGTGTCCATGAGGGAGAGCGTGACCCAGGTGATGCCGGGGACGCTAAAAGTGACTTACATCCTCACCTATGACTCGGATAACGCGCCCGTGACGGACGCCGTGGTCGCGGTGAACGGCGAGACCTGCGCCTACCAGGGCGGCGGCGTCTACACGACGACCCTCAGCTCGTTCCTGCCCATGACGACCACCAACACACTGGTGGTTGTCGGGGACCAGCTCGTCACCCAGTCCTCGGGCTCCAAGCTTCTCGTCGTGAACACGGCCATCGTGGTGGTGTTGACCGCCGTAGCCGGCCTCGTCGCCTATAAGGCTTTGTCAAGGAAAAAGAGTGTGAGCTACTCCCGTATCCAGCCGCCGTAGACCGGGTGCTTGCTGCATATCACCTCTATGAACGCCGGCTTGCCGCCCATGTTAGTCTTCAGCGCCCGTTTCAGCGCGGCGGCGACCTCGTCCGGGTCCTCTAACCTCTCGGACTGGATGCCTAGGCCCTCCGCCACCTTGGCGCTGCTCTGCACCTCGTGGCTGGTCACCTTGTAGGTATAGGGGCTGTGGCCGGGGCCCCAGAAACCTGGGCCGTAGCCGCCGAACCCGTCGTTGTTTATGTGTACGGTTGTTATGCCCATCTCGTTGCGGACCATGGCCTCCCAGTTGCCCATCTGGTAGCCGACGCCGGCGTCGCCGGTGACGCTGACCACCTGCCTCCCGGGCATCGCCAGCTTGGCGCCCATGGAGGCGCCCAGCCCGTAGCCGAGTGTGGTGACGTTGCCCCAGCCGAGGAAGCCGTGGGGCACCCTGGCCCTGTAGACTGTGCTCAGCTGGTCTCTGGTGTTGCCTGACTCGTGGGTCACGAAGCTGTTCTCCATGTCCAGCACGTCCATCATCTCGGCGTAGACCCTGTAAGGGTTGACGGGCTTCTCGCCTGACGTCATCCACGGGCCGTACTTATCGTAGAGGCTATTCCATGAGTCCTCGATCTCCTTGGCTAGGACGTCGTTCTTCTTGGGGGCCCCCTGTCGTTCCAGCTCGGCTTTGAGCTGGCGGAGCACCAGCCTCGCGTCGCCCAGGATCACGTGGTCCACAGCGTAGTCGCAGTTTACGTCGGACTCGTCCACGGTGCACTGGATGATCTTCTTGCCCGCCGCGTCGGGGATGCCGTGCATGAAGTGGCTGGGGGTGAGCCCCACGCCAACGGCCAATACAAGGTCGGCCTTCCCTAGGAACCTCTCGGCCGGCGCTCCCCTGACGCCCAACGCCAGGGGGTGCTCCTCGGGGAACGCGCTCTTGGCCTTCAGCGTCGTCAGCACGGGGAGCTGGGCTAGCTCCGCGAACTCCTTGAGCTCGCTGCAGGCATCAGAGCTGAACACGCCCTGCCCGACCCAGAGCAACGGATTACGTGCCGCCCTCAGCGCCTTCACTGCCTTCTCAACGTCCTTGGGGTCGCCCTGGGACCTCCATCCCTGGACTGGCGTGTAGGCGAACTCATCCTCGTCGTACTGGCCGAGTCCTCTCGGGAGGCTGAGCAACACCGGTGAGGGCCTCCCCGTCTTGAGCTGTGTGAACGCCCGTCTCATGTACTCTGGCACCCTCTCCGCATTGTTTATGTAGCCTCGCCACTTGGTGACGCTGCGGAACCCGTATTCTATGTTGAACCTCTCGCGGCCGTACACCGAAGGCGGGACGCCGTCTGTCAGGCACAGCAGGGGCACGGAGTCCTCGTACGCTTGCGCCAGGGCGCCGTACGCCATCTGGGTGCCGGCCGCGTTGATTCCCCCCATGACGCTGCAGACGCCGAAGGCCTTGCCGTCGCTGACCCTGCTATAGCCGTCCGCCACGGCGACGGCGTAGCGCTCGTCCCTGACCATGAAGTTCTTGACGCCTTCCTCGCCGCAGGCGTTCCCGAATACGTGGGTGGGGAAGGTGCTGACCCACTCGACCCTCTCCTTCTTCAATATCCTGACAAGTCCGTTGGCTGCGTTTACCTTCAACCAGATACCTCACAGTCATGTCTATCCACGGGAAGAAAAATTAATCGAATAGCCAGCGCTGTTTAAATTAGAGGGCGTCCAAGTATCCTCTGGTGCTTATGAGTCTCGTCGGTATAATCATAGGAGTCGTGGTGGGGAGCGTAGTGACGGCGCCGTTCCTCTGGCTGGCTGGTAAATGGATCGTCGGGGGAGACAAGGCGAGGTTCATGGACGCGGTGTGGATAGGCATCCTGGGCACCGTTATGAACGCCGTCATCGGCGAGGTCGTGGGAGGCGGCGTCGGCGCCCTGGCCCAGCTCGTGGCTTACCTGTACCTGGTGAAGACCTACTACGAGACGGGTTGGGGGAACGCCGTTGTGATATCCGTTCTCGCCGTGGTCATCATGACAGTGGTCTTCGTCGCCCTGGGTATGCTGCTGGGCATCAGCCTAGGCGGAGCCGGGTTCGGCCCGCCCTTCTAAAAAAGGGATTACTTTTTCCATTTCTCGCCTACGGGGTAGACATCCCTTGGTATGTTCTTGTATGTGTGCTGGCTGAGGTTCGCGGGCCCGAGGCCCGGCGCGTCCACCACGACTATGCTCCCCGCGGCGTCGTTGTAGAATGCCCTGAAGTGGACCCGGGACTTGATGGCGACTATGTCGAGGTCGTCGAGGCTCAGGCCCACGGCGGGGAATATGGCGTCGTCCAGCACCTGGTGCAGCGTTGGCGTGAGTATCACGTGGTTGTTCTCTCCGAAGCCCAGCACCGCGGTCACTCCCAGATTCTTGGTGCCGCCCCGGCTCATGGGGCCCGTGTGGACGTAGCTGCAATCTCCGCGGTACTCGAGGACGCCCCTGATCTCTACGGGTTCACCGGAGTAGCAGTCGGCGTGACCGCCCACGTCAACCTCGACCGCGTCACCCACCTTCGATTTCCCCAGCTTCTCAATGGCGGCCTCGTCGCTTATGGTAGCCACGCAGAAGTCGGTGGCTCCCTGCCGTATCAGCTCCTTGAGGACGTGGGTGCTGTCGCCCATCCTGTCGCTGTGGTCGGCTACTATGACCGGGGTCTCGCCCGCCTTCGCCAGCTTGATGGCCTGGGCGACGGCCTCCCGGGTCTTGGGCAGCTTCTTGCCGGCGAAGGGCTTACGCATGCTCCATATGTAGCCTGAGACGTCCTCCGCGATCTTCTCGGCGAGGGCCGCGTCGCCGTCGGTGACGGCTATCACCGTGGCGCCGACGTCGGGCACGTCGGCGTACGCGAACCCGAAGGCCACGCTTACGCTGTAGCAGCCCTCTTCCCTGCGCTCCCACTCCCGTGCCCTGTCCATTATCTCCTTGGCGGGGGACTCGCCTGTGCCCTGGTATACGCTGGGGGTCATGACGCCGGGCTTCCTCAGCGCCATGGTGGGCTTGAACCCACCCCTCAGGGTCATTATCATGCACTTGGCGGCGGTGTATCCTATCTCCTCGGAGTCCACGTGGGGGTAGGTCTTGAGGATGAAGACCGCGTCGGCGGCGTCGGTGAGCTCGCTGTCCTCGTTGGCGTGGAGGTCCAGCGTCACCATGATGGGGGCGTCGCCGACGGCCGCCCTTGCTCTGCGCACTATCTCGGCCTCCGGTCGGGGGTATCCTGTGGCGGCCATGGCTCCGTGGAGCGCCAGGAGCACGCCGTCGACGTCCCCGGCTTCCTTGAGGCCGTCAGCTATGCCGTTGCTGTACTTGTCGAAGCACTCCTCGGTGAGCCAGCTTCCGCTGGAGCCGCCGCGGCTCCTGGAGGCTGCAAGCACCCCGACTAGTTCCACTTCTTCCTCCTCGTCGGCGGCCTTGATGAAGCCGTTTATGTAGCTGGGGATGCCCCTCGCGTCCTCTAACACTTGTTCGCCGCGGAGGACCTTGCCTGCCTCGAAGTCGTCCACCGTTGTGGGCTTGGGGCAGAAGGTGCAGGTCTCGTGGCTGAATGATGCAACCGCTATCTTCAATGTGTTCACGGTTGATCAACGGCCCGCTGGGGCAATAAATCATGCGATCTCTGCTTCGAGGTACCCCACGCCCGCCCCCGTCACCCGGACCCGGATAAACTCCCCGAGCATGGCGTCGGTCTCCACCGCCACCGCCTTGTACGCGTGGTTGCGGCCCACCTTGGTCCCGTCTCTCCCAAGCTCGTCGAGGAGTATCTCGCCCTCCCAGCCCAGCCAACGCTCTCCAGTCTCCACTGATAGCCTCTTCCAAATCTTGGTGAGCCTTCTGGAACGCGCCTTGGTGTCTCTGCCATGCAGCTTACCCCGCATGGAGGCGGCTTCCGTGCCCGGGCGCTCCCAGTACCGGGAGATGTTTAGGACGTCTGGACGTAGCCACTGGATGAGTTCGATGGAGTCCTGGAAATGTTCCTCGGATTCGCCGGGGAACCCGCATATGATGTCCGTTGAGACGCCGAGACGCCTGTGGGCTGCCCTGAACCTCGTGATGAGGCCCTTGAACTCCTCCACGGTGTATCTTCTATTCATGCTCCTCAGAACGTCGTCGTTGCCGGACTGGACCGGGACGTGCAGGAACTTGAACATCTTCCCGCTTCTATACGACTCGATGAGCTCGTCGAGGATGGGCAGTGCGCTGCTGGGGGTCATCATACCCACCCTGACCCGGAACCGGCCTTCGATGCCTGTTATCTCGTCGAGGAGCGCGGGCAGGGTGGTTCCCCTGTGGTTGTAGGCGGCTGCGTCCTCCGCCGTCACCCAGACCTCCCTGCAGCCTTCTGCGACGGCTCGCCGCACGTCGTCCACGATCTCGTCAGCTGGATACGAGCAGAGTCTACCGCGCGCGTGCTTGACTATGCAGTAGCTGCAGCTGCCCAAACATCCGCTGCAGATCGGTGCTATGTGCACGAGATCGTTAGCCCTGACGCGGGGGAGACAGGTCCTACCGGTGGGCTCCCCCTCCACGTAAACAGCTTTCTCGCCGCGGAGCGTCTTCTCCACCGCCTCGACGATGTGCTCTATGTCGTCGGGCCCAACTAGGGATGCGTTGGGCGCTATCTTCTCGGCGTGGCTCTGCATGGCCTTCGGCATGCAGCCTGCGACGATGAGTGGTTTCCCGGACGCGTTGAGCCGTTTTATGCGTTTGGTTATCTTCCTCTCCGTCGGCGTCTTCACTATGCATGTGAGCAGTATGTTGAGGTCCGATTCGGATGGTCTCCGGGCTAACCCGTATCCTTTGCTCCGGAGCATTCCTTTAGCTATCTCTTCGTCGGCGGTGTTGGCGCTGCAGCCGTAGGATTTCACGTAGATGTTGGGCATCCGTCTATTCTTGAATGGTTAAGCTTGGCGTGTTTTAAACGGTGCGGATGCGCCGGTTTTTAAATGGGTTCGTGTGGCTGATCTTTTCCCGTGTGGGCTGTTTGGTGTTTTTTATAAATTATTTAGACGATTTAGAGCGGGGCTGGTTTATTTATTTTTGTTAATGTAGCGTATTTTTTTGTTTGTGTTTTATTTTTTGGTGTTATGTGTATTTGTTTCGTTTGGCTGCCGATGTGAAGGGTTGTTCTCATTAATTGAGAGTATTGAAATTTATTCTATAAATTTGAGAGCAACTTTACATTTTTAACAAAATAACGCACGTCACGTCATTCCCAGACGTTATTAGAAATGCCCTATATTCCTATACCGTCGTCGATTCACACGCCTTGCTGAGACAAAATAAGGTTGTGTATGATAATATCGACTGGCGATATAATGGGGGAGAATAAAGAGACATGGTTTTAATTGAAAAGGCGCTTAGCCTTCAGCGCCGAGGCGTCGACACATCCGATTACGCGGATGTCGACGCAGCCGATGACACGTGGGTGACCAACACCTTCAACCCGGTAAAACAAACAATAGCCAAGGTCACAGGATTCGTGGATAGACTTGCCGACAGCTTCCAGAAACGCATGGTGAACGTGAACACCGCCGTTTTAACGACACTGAAAGAGCCCGCCAAGCCGAGGTTCGGCTACCAGATCGCCGTCGCCATAGACAGAGACGTGGTGAAGAAGCCAAAGCAAGGAGGGTTAGGGTTGGAAAACACCAAGCTATACGACATGGAGCCTTTCGCTGGACCTGAGAAGCACATCGACTTCGGCATCGATCTCTACGACATAGAATCGAGCTGGAAGTAGAGGTCACCCTTCGCCTATTTTTAACAACTTCTTGTACCGCTCAATCAGGGTTATGCCTGAGCCGCCAACCTCAGTCTTTCCATTCTTTATCGAGTCGATGACGTCCCGTAGCTCCGTCGAAGGCGTGTCGATGACCGTGTAGGCTCTCCCTATGGTGTCGGGTATGTGGGAGTCGCTTCCACCAGTCATTGGTAGTTTGAGCTCCTCGGCCAGCTTCCTGTTGAGGCCGCATATGTACTCGTAGGGGAACTGGGCGCTGTTAGCCACCTCCACGGCGTCTAGGCTGGTGTGCTTCACGCTGTTGATGGAGACCCAGCTACGTGGCAGGCCGTAGGGGTGGGCCAGCACCGCCGTCGCCCCCTGCTCATGAATCTTGTCCACGGTCTCGGCTACGCCGAGGCCCATGGGGATGAGTTCGCTGGGGTCAAGCGCTAGGATGTGGGCGCCTTTCGCCGTCACCTCGAGGGCCGGCACCACCACCAGGCCGTCCCTCTTGTCGAGTGCCTCGGGCAGCCCTTCCATGGTGTCGTGGTCGGCCAGCGCGTAGCCTTGGAACCCGGCCTCCTTGATGTGGTGGGTTATGGTGTCTATTGTGTTGACGCCGTCCCTCGAGTAGACTGAGTGGACGTGGAGGTCGAGCTTGATCTTCAAGGGTCTCCCATTTCTATCCCTTGGCCCGCGTTATACGTGTTACCATGGCTTCCTCTAGGGCCTCGATCTCCTCGTCTGGTACCTGCTTGAAGAGGGGCTCAGGTCTCCCTAGCTCGGCGCCTGCCTCCAGAGGCGTCAACGCCCGCCCCAGCGGCTGGCTCCCTGCCAGGCCGAGGAGGTCGTACACCTTCACGGCTTTGGAGGGAAGGACAGGTTCCATGAGGACCGCTATAGCTTTGGTCAGCCAGACGCAGTTGTGGATGACTTGGGCGGCTTCCTCGGGGCGGTCCTTGACCAGCTTCCACGGCTCGTGGGACTGTATATACCTGTTCCCGTAGTCGGCTAGGCCGAGGAAGGCGTCGCATATCTTCTTGAACTCGTACTCGTCCAAGCCGTCCCTGATGGCCACAATTGCTTCCTCTACCCGCCTCCTAGCCTCGGCGTCCACTGCTCCCTTGGGTACGGCCCCGTAGTTGCGGTGGGCGAAGAGGAGGCTGCGGTAGATGAAGTTGCCGAGGCTTCCCACGAGCTCCTTGTTCACCTTCTCGCCGTAGGTGCCCCAGTTGAAGTCCAGGTCCCGGGTGTGGCCCGAGTAGCTGACAATGTAGTACCTGAGGGCGTCGGGGTCCAAGCCGTTGGCTAGGTAGTCGTCCTCGACGTATACCACGTAGCCGCGGCTCTTGCTGAACACGTGGCCCTCCACCTTCATGGTGCCCGACGCGATGATGGAGTCGGGTACGCTGTAGCCCGAGCCTTTCAGCATCGCCGGCCAGAAGAGGCAGTGGTGATATACTATTCCGGGGCCTATGAAGTGTATGAGCTTCCCGGGGCCCTTCCAGTAGTACGTCCAGTCGCCGCCTGTCCTCAGCGCCCACTCCTCCGTGCTGCTGATGTAGCCTATGGGGGCGTCGAACCAGACGTAGAGGACGAGGCTCTCGTCGCCCGGGAACTTGATGCCCCACTCTATGCTGCGGGTGATGTTCCAGTCCTGGAGGCCCTGCTCCAGCCACTGCATGGCGTAGTTCTTGGCGATGTCCGTGCCGTCCAGCCCTTCCAGGAACCCCCTGAGGAACTCCTCGAAGGCAGTGAGCCTCAGGAAATATTGGCGTGTCTCCTTCATCTCTGCCCGGGCGCCGCATATGCTGCAGTGAGGGTCCAGGAGCTCCCCGGGCTCCAGGTAGCGTTGGCATCCCTGGTCGCACTCGTCGCCGCGGGCGGCCGCCCCGCAGTGGGGGCACGTGCCTCTGAGGTATCTGTCGGGCAGGAACCTCTCGCAGGTGGGGCAGTAGGGGAGGGTCACGTTCCTGGGGTAGATGTACCCGTTGTCGAGCAGCTTCTGGGCTATCTCCCGTGTCCGGGCGTGGTTGAGGGGGTGGTCTGTGCTGCCGTAGTTGTCGAAGACTATCCCCAGCCGGGGCAGTATGGTCTTGAAGTGGCTGTGGTACATCTCTACGACCTCCCTGGGTGTTAGGCCCAGTTCCTCGGCCTTCACCGTGATGGGGGTGCCGTGGGTGTCGCTCCCGCAGAAAAACACCACGTCCTGTCCCAGCTTCTTCAGGTATCTCACGAAAACATCCCCGGGAACGTACGTCCGGAGATGGGCTATGTGCATGGGCCCGTTGGCGTATGGCAGCCCACAGGTGACGAGAACCTTCTCGTCCAAGGGGTACTTGTGGGGTCTGGTTTTACTGAGTCTCTTGCACCTCTGCATCTATGGACAGCTGACCCTACTTAAGGTTAGTCCAACAGACGCCTTGTTTCAACGGTTTAATGAACCCCCCGTAGTTATGGTTTATCTTCCGCGGCCCGTGTAAACTAAATGGTTGAGGATGGGCTTAGGGATATGAAGATATGCATCCTGGGTGGAACCGGCAGCATGGGGACCGGCCTAACGAGCAGATGGGTATTGAACCACGACATCTACATAGGGTCAAGGAGCCTGGAGAAGGCCCAGACCATCGCCGAGAGGCTGAGGAGACTGTCCCAGGGGTTCTACCAGAACGAGATGAAGGGCTCCATCACGGGGCTGGAGAACAAGGACGCCATAGTCGAGGCTGAGGCGGTCGTGGTTTGTTTCCCGCCCAAGGCGACTGTGCCCGCGTTAACCGGCCTCCGGGATCACCTCTCCGAGGACCAGACAGTGATCTCGACCGTGGTGCCCATGACGCGGAGGGACAAGCTGTACTATTTCTCGTCTATGGGCGTCGGTGAGAAGTCGGCGGCGGAGGTGGTGCAGGAGCTCGTGGCGCCCATCCCCGTCGTCTCCGCCATGCAGACCGTCCCGGCGGCTTACCTGAACAACATCGACGCGGTGCTGAACCTGGACGTCCTCGTCGCAGGCGACGACGAGGTCTCGGTCGCCGTCGTCTCCAAGCTGATAAGGGGCATTCCTAACCTGAGGCCGCTGAAGGTGGGGCCGCTGGTGAACTCCAAGTTCGTCGAGGCGATAACCCCTCTGCTGCTGAACGCCGCGATACTCAACGGGCTGCACGACCCGTCGATAAGGATAGTGCCCTGGTTCCCAGCCCCCGGGTAAGGCTACCTTATCTTCTCGTACTCGTCCATGAACCTTCCACGCATAGACGCCTTCGCCTCGGGCTCTAGGAAGCTGGTCTCGACCGAGTCTAGGCTTATCTGGAAGAGCTCTTCCAAGGTGAACCTGAGGTTCCTGTGAAGCTGGAGGTACTCGTTGTTCACGTCGGTGCCGAACATGGGCGGGTCGTCGCTGCTCACCGAGACCTTGACGCCGTGTTCGATGAACCTTCTGATGGGGTGCTCGGCCCATGAACGGACGGCGCCGGTCCTGAGGTTGCTCACCGGGCATGACTCGACGGCTATGCCCTTCCTGGCTAATAGTTTCATAAGCTTCGGGTCTTGTCCGGCGGCGACGCAGTGGCCTATTCTCTCCGGGTCCAGGTGCTCGACGCACTCCCAGACGTAGTTCACGCCGGCCCCCTCGCCTTGGTGAGCTACCGTGTGGAGCCCCATCTCCCGTGCCCGCTTGTAGCACTCTCTGTATGGCTTCGGGGGGTAGCCGAACTCGCTTCCCCCCGTGTCGATGGCGACGACGTTGTCGCCCTTCTCCTCGACGAGGTCCAGCACCTTCATCCCCACCTCGGGCCCGTAGTTCCTGACGAGGTCCACCCGTATGGTACAGGTGACGCCTAAGTCCCTCTCCGCTCTCCTGATGCCCCTGTTGATGGCGTCCACCATCAGCCCGTAGTCCAGGCCCCGTCTCACGTGGTCCCACGCCGAGAACAGCGCCTCGGCGTGCCTGACGTTACATGCGGCTTGTGACTCCATCATCTCGTACGTGATGCGCTCGTAGTGGCTCTCCCTCGTGATGGAGTCGTTCACGGTGCTGTAAACCTCCAGGAAGTGGGGGAAGTCACTGTAGTCGTAGAAGTCCACGAGGTCATCGACCGTCTCGTAGGGAAGGTCCAGCCCGCTGTCCTCTATGAGCCAAAGATAAGTCTCCGGCCTGACGGAACCCACGATGTGGACGTGCTGCTCGAGCTTAGGCAACGCCTTGATGGCTTCCTCGGCCGACATTAAACGGTATAACGTGAAGCCTTTTAAAAGCTCATTCCTCGGGGGACCGGCCGTAGCACTCCCTGATGAGCAGGCTGAAGATCAGGGGCATCGCCACCGCTGCGCCCATGATCAAGGCGTTGGACGCGCCGTAGCCCCCGGTGACGTCCACCAGTGCGCCGTAGACGGGCGCTATGAAGCTGAACCCGATGGTTCCCGCGCCGTTCACGATCCCGAGGCCTATGGCGGCTGTCTCGGGTGGCAGCGTCTCGGGGATCATGCTGAAGAAGAGCACCCAGAAGCTGACGCAGAAGCTGAGGGCGAACGACAGCGCCATGTAGAACGGCAGAGGCGTCGAGGCGGGCAGGAGGTAGAAGGCCGCGAGCGAGACGGCGTAGAGGGACGCGAAGCCCACGAGGGGCAGCTTCCTCTTCCTAAGCCTGTCCGAGATGGAGGAGACGACGATGCACCCCGGTATCCCCGCGATGGTGCCGACGCTGGCTATCTGGCCGACCTGGAGGTAGGTGAAGCCCTTGGCGTCCATGAGGTACTGGGTCATCCAGTTGAGGAACACCCAGGCGGTGCAGGCGAGGAGGTAGCCGGCGAGGAAGGGATAGATCCTGCGGTCCCTTAGGGCGGAGCCTACGGAGCCAAGTATGGAGCCTTGGCCAGTGCGACTGGAAGACTGCGCCTCCTCCCTGTCCTTGAGGATGAAGAAGTTCATCACCCAGTTGACGACGAGTATGACAGTCATGCCTAGGTAGAGCCTCCTCCAGCCGCCCAGCGCCTCCATGGCTATGGGGAACCCCATGTAGGCGACGAAGTTCCCGAGGCCGCTAGACGCGCTCAGTATGCCTATGGCGGTGGCCTTCTTGTCCGCGGGGAACCACGTGGATACGAGCTTGACTGCGTTGATGTAGAAGGTGCTGCACCCGACGCCCACGAGGAACTGGGCGGCGAAGAGTAGGTTGTAGCCCCTGCCCACCCGGAACAGGGATACGCCAACGACGGTCAACGCGGTGAAGCCGAGGATCGTCTTCTTCGCCCCGAAGGTGTCGCTGAGTATGCCGCTGGGGAGCTGCATCAGGCCGTAGATGAAAGTGTACGCTGAGATCAGGAGCCCCATGGCGCCGTGGCTTATCCCCAGCTCCTGGATGAGGATCGGAGTCAGGGCTCCGGCTGCGCTGCGTAGGAAGTTCTCGACGAAGTAGGTGACGCAGATGGACGCCAGCAGCACGGCGGCGTAGTACCTGCTATTCTCCAAGGGTATCCCGCTCTCGGAGTCCTACGCAGCCTTAAAGTTATCGAAACATAGGGGTGAAACATTTATCGTGTACACGCCATGGTTTAACCATGATTGGCGAATGGAAGGCCGAGATAGGCATCATCGGAGGCACAGGCGTCTACGACCCGGAGATCATCGAGGACGCCTACGACGTCAAGGTCTACACGCCCTACGGGGCCCCCAGCAGCCTCGTCACCCTCGGAACCTACAAGGGGCGGGCCATCGCGTTCATACCCCGCCACGGCGCCGGCCACCGGATACCGCCCCACAGGATCAACTACAGGGCCAACGTGTGGGCCATGAAGCGGCTGGGCGTCCAAAGGATCGTGGCCAGCAGCGCATGCGGCAGCCTACGCGAGGACTACGAGCCGGGTGACTTCGTCATAACGGACCAGTTCATCGACAGGACCCGTAAACGCCTCGACACCTTCTACGAGGGCGGGACGGTGGGCCACGTCTCCAGCGCCGACCCCATCTGCCCCCAGCTCCACGGCTTCTTCGTGGAGCAGGCCAAGGGCCACGGCTACCCCTTCCACCCAGAGGGCACCTATGTCTGCATAGAGGGACCCAGGTTCAGCACCAGGGCCGAGTCCAGGCTGTTCAGGCAGTGGGGCTGCGACATCATAGGAATGACGCTTTACCCGGAGTGCGTGCTGGCCCGGGAGGCCGAGATGTGCTACGTCTCCATAGCCATGGTCACCGACTACGACGTCTGGGCCGAGAAGCCCGTGAGCAGCGACGAGGTCGTGGAGACCATGAGGGCGAACAGCGAGAGGTT
>CAYFYM010000133.1:0-3274 GCA_964347405.1 uncultured Candidatus Bathyarchaeia archaeon
ACCCCCACGTCCTCGTGGAGCCCCACGTCAGGCGTCAGTATGAGGCCGCCGTGGTCGAGCCTGAGCATCTCCTCCAGGGTCATGACGGGCTGGAAGTCCCCGGATCTGGGTATGAGGACGCCACGGCTCCTAGCCTCGTAGCACTGCCTGCTCTCGATGGCGCGGCCGCTCCCCCACTCGGACGCCATGTGCGGCGCCTCCCTAGTGTACTGCACCCGCTCCGTGACCCCCGCGAGGCCTATGCTCTCGTAGGTGCGGGAGGTGAAGTGGAGCCTGCCCTTCCACAGCCTAGCTTCGCCGCCTTCCAGCGTCCCCAGCCTGTGGGCCCGGTTGGCCTCGCCGTACTTGAGGAGGTCGTGGAGGTCCCGGGTCCCGCAGACCAGTATGTCGGGATCGTAGTCCCTGACGTACTCCAGGAAGTCCCTGAGGGAGCTGCCGCCGGTGAACACGTACCCCTCGGGCTCGGCGACCTCGACTGTCTCCTCGCCCCAGTCTATGCGGAACCACAGCACCCGGAAGGGGGGCGGCTCCTCGTCCAGGGTCGGGGTGAACGACCGTATGCTTCGAACCCTGCGGCGCCTGTCCACGTCGGCCTCCACCTTGGTGAAGGGGATGAGCTGCCTGTCGCAGAGGTACCTCTGGGTGTGGGTCATGTCCACGTCGTAGAGTGCCTCCACGTACTCGGAGGACTCGAAGTGGGAGACGACGCGGCGGTACCGGCCTATGTCGTCCACCTCGACGCGTAGCACCGTGGCCACGCCCATGTCCTTTATGGAGGAGACCCTGCGCTCCACCGTGACGGAGGGGAGGTCGTCCTTCTCCTCCAGCATGTACATGAGGCGCTCGGGCTCCACGGCGGGCTCCAAGAAAAGGTCCGGGCGGTACGTGTCGAGGAGCCTGACCCTGCCGCCGCCCCGCTCCCTGACCCAGAGGGAGGCCTGGTTGCCCCTCACCGTGACGTCGAGGAGCCAGCCGTCAACCCTCGACGCTGGACCCCCCTGAGAGCCGCCGCTTTATCTCGTCGATCTCCCTGCGGTTGTCCGCCGCCGCCGTCAGCAGCAACAGGTCCAAGGTGGAGAGCACCTCGCTGTAGATCATTGCCCCCATCTCGCTGGACCACACGTCCCATAGCTCGTCGAACGCCGCCTGCATGGCCTCGTCCTTGAGGGCCTCCCGGTACTTGGACTTGAGCTTCGTCATGGTGTCCTGGAGCCGGGTTCGCATGGAGCCCTTCATCACTCTGCCCAGAACCGCGCCTCCTCGCCGCCGAACGATACCACCCGGCCCCTGCGGGCGGAGTCGGGGTGCTTGACCAGGTGGGCCGACAGCAGACCGCCCTGCACCGGCCTCAGGTAGACCATGACGTTGGCCGCGTGGCTGAGGTAGCTGCCTCCCTCCGGAGGCGGAGCCCGGGGGCCCTTCCCCGCGGGGCGGCAGGTGGCCGCCAAAGGGATGCCCTGCTCCTGGCAAGTCTCTCGGAGCCGGGAGACGACCCCGGCGAACTCCCAGGGGCTCTCCCGCTTCACCGCTAAGGGGCCGTGGAATATCTTGGAGAGCTGCTGGACCGCGACCAGGTCTACGGGGCCGGTGCGCCCCAGTATCTCGTCCACGAGGCCCGGGGCCTTGATGAGCTGCCTCTCGGAGAACGCACAGACAACGTGTATCCCCGGCACCACGTGCTCGGGGTCCAGCCCCGCCTCGACGGCGAGGGAGACCAGGAAATCCATGTCCATTATGGATCTGCTTCGCCTGTAGTTGCCGCAGACCACGTACACGGCTTGGCCGGGGTCGCCGCCGCTGGGCCTCACCGCCTCGAATACGAGCCTGTGGAGGAGCCTGTCCACCAGCTCCTCGTCGCAGCCGCCGTAGAAGAGGTAGAACGTCCCCGGCTCCAAGCCGCCTATGAGGGAATCTAGGGCCTGGCTGCCCGTGGATAGGCGGCGCTGGTGGGCGCGCCTACGCAGCACGTTCAGCGCGTTCTCGAAGCCTTCGGCGGAGGCGCCGCGGGTGGACGTTTCGACCATGCTATCAGGGGCTCCCAGGCGTGGAGCGGATTTAAGGTGCGCGCAGCCCAGCCGAGGAGGGAGAGAGGTGAAAATGTGGCAGATACATGAGACAAAATATATGCGCGTCGATGTTTAGCTAGAAGCGGCCTTGGAGCTGCCTGACGCAATCACAGACCTGTTCGAGAGATACCGGCGGGTAAAGACGGTCAACATCGTCCAGAGCCTCGACTCAGACCAAACTAGAGCAGACGAACCCGTCTACGGCGTCTGCACACTCGTCAAGACCAGGAACGGCAAGTACCTGCTGGTGAGGCACACTAATGATTTGCCCGGCATCAAGGAGACCGACTGGACTACCCCGTGCGGCAAGGTCGAGGACGATGAGAATTTCGAGAAGGCCGCCGTTAGAGAGGTCCTTGAAGAGACCGGGATAGAAGCCAGGATCACGGGCCTCTACAAGGTCTTCCATTACGACCACCTCTGGATGTGGGAGAGGAGGGCGGAGTGGTACGTCATCGTCTTCCACGGGGAGGCCGTGTCTGAGCCGGACCACCACGAGTCCAAAGAGATAGCTGAGGTGGGCAAGTTCAGGAGGCTTCCCCTCAACTTCGCCGGCGAACTCGGTAAACACTACAGCGATCTGATGTAGCCTAGTCTCGATGCAGGTGGACGCGCTTTGGATTGCAGCAGGTGTTTTAAGCTTCAGCCGGTATTTCCTGTCCATGTCAGATTTCAAGAAGGCGGCAGCGGACCTGCACGACGTCTACAGCAGGCTGCACCCCCAGGTCCACAGCCGGTTCGAGGACGAGATGCCCAAGTACTGGGGCAGGGAGTGGAAGGCCAACACCACGGTGGGCAAGCTCAGGACCGTGCTCCTGCATCGCCCGGGAAACGAGTTCCTCAGCGTCGGCAGCTCCACGCCGTGGCCGCCCCACGAGTCCAGCTGGGACGCGTGGAGGATGACGGAGAAGCCCGACCTTGAGGAGCTCGTGAAGCACCATGAGGCTCTCGTAGACGCGTTCAAGGCCGAGGGTGTGGAGGTGATCATCAGGAAGCCTGACCCGTGGGACCCGCCCTACACGGTCAAGTCCATCTACTGCGACGACGTGGCCCACGCCGCCGTCTACGGTCAAGTCATACTTCGCATGTACGACAGCATCAGGAAGGGCGAGGAGCTGCCCACCTACCAGACCCTCGCGGAGATCGGGTGCCCGGTCGTGGGCATGATCATAGGCGACGGCATGGTTGAGGGGGGGCCATGCGGCTGG
>CAYFYM010000134.1:0-6828 GCA_964347405.1 uncultured Candidatus Bathyarchaeia archaeon
CTGTTCCTGAAGGAGAGCCAGACTCGTTCCTGGGGAAGAAGCGTCGTCGAGTAGAGCAGATCGCCGAGCACGTACTCCAGGCTACATCTCTTCACTCTGTAGTGTAACCCTACCTCTACTGGGATTTTCTCGGTTACAACGTCGAGATAGTAAGATAGGTTCAGTACGTCACAGGTTGGGTTAATATCCAGTTTTAAAGGCGGGCATGGGCTTCCTTTTAGGTCGTTTATGGAGAAAGCTTCCGGTTGGTCCATTTTTGTCCATGAAAATAAGTAAGATTGACTGTAATAAAAAGAGAATGATTATCTAAAAAATAGTACTAAAGCCTAATACTTCCAATTTACGCATGAAAAAATATGCTCTTTTCCCGTATAAGTTATGTATATGTATGTAAAAAAAGGGAGTCATTGATATGTTCAGTTAAAGAGGAGAGACGCTCTCAGAAGGCTCATGAAATGATATTTTTAACTGATAACTTGAAGTATATCAAGCCAATATGCGCGCGCCAGAGCAACTATACTTATGTCCTTAGCGAGAGGACTAAAATCGCTTTAGAGGTTAAAAATACTGAATTTTCATTGTATTTTTGGAGATGCATCTAAAATAATTTGATAATAAATACTAATAGAATAAAATTTTAGGTGGATACCACCGAGCCCGCTTATCATCTAAAAAACGCAGTAAAAACGGTTCACTACTAAGTATGTGTACACTAAAAATGAGGTGAGAAAGTCAGACAGCTAGAATCGTTCAATTCCCGTTTTCCTGTCCTTGATCCCAAGGTCGCTGACGCGCAGCGTCCTCCCGTCGAACAGCTTGGCCTCTTCCTCGCAGTTATGAAGGGCCGCCACCGTCCTCCCCAGAGCGTCGCTCTTCAGGATACCGTTGCCCGTCGCGGCCCCCACGTAGATCATCCCCGGAGTAGGCGCCACCACCGGCTGCTTGTCCACGCTGTTTATCGAACGCTGCCCCGCCCACATGTTGACCGGCCTGACGTCCCTGAAACACGGGAAATACTTGACCACGCCGTAGTACGCGTTCTCGGTGTACACCCTCTCGTCGGGCTGCGGGTCGTCCTCCAGACGGTACTCTCGCCCAAGATCTCCCGTCTCAGCTAACCAGAGGTTGCCTTCCTGAAGGTCCGCCTTCATGTAGACCATCGCGCCGGGAAGCTGGACAACCGGCAGCTTCCCGTACTCGTTGAACCCCTGGGCGTTTATCAGCCTCTTCAGGTTCTGGTGGTCGAACACGTAGAGGTTCCTCTTCTTTGGCCTCATGTAGCTCTGCACGCCGATGGCGTCCAGGAGCCTCCCAGACCAGGCGCCGGCCGCCACGATGGTCGTGTCAGCCTCTATCATTCCTATGCTCGTGTCCGCGCCCACGATCATGGACGACTGCCAGACAAACGGCTCACCGGGTATGCCCAACTCGTTTCTAGGTCTCAAGACCAGCTTCTCGGCGGTGGTGCTGTACTGTACTTCTCCCCCCAGTTCGAGGAACAGGGTCTCGTAGGTCTTCGCCAAGGCGTCCGCGTTTACGATGCCGCAGTTGAGGCCCTGGACCCCTACTTCGATGGGGTGCAGCCCCATCTCCTCCGCTTCCTCGTCCAGATCCAGCCGCAGGTCCGGCAGCTTCTTCCTCAGATCTTCTTTCTCGTGGTACCCTAGCTGGACCCCGATCTTCTCCATTACGCTGAAACAATCTTTTCTCTTCCTGTACTCGGGCTCGCTCAGCAGATACAGGTAGCCGGTGTTGTACATGCCGATGTTGATGCCTTGGTTCTCCTGTAGCTCCCTGAACCACTTGATCGTCGACACGGATAGCTTGTTGTTGGCGTCCGTCGTCAACATGTCTCTGTAGCCGCCGGCGCATTTGGCAGTGTTTCCCTGCGCTGGTCCGCTGAACTGGTCTATCACCAGGACTCTGAGGTCGGGGTTGGTCCTCTTGACATGGTAGGCGGAGCTTAGCCCGAGGATGCCGGCGCCTATTACAAGTACATCCGTTTTCAACATGATCAGTCTACTTGCTGCTTTGTCGTTTAAAACCTTGTTACCGGACTAAGAACACTCTCTCGTCTAGTATATCGGGTTTGTTGAGCGGTAGGGAGCCCACTCGGGGCTTATATCCCCCACACGTGTTTGAGCACTCTCAGCAAGTTCCCGCCCCAGATCTTCATGACATCTTCGTTTGAGTAGCCCTGGCTACCAGCCCCTTGGTTATGTTAGGTAGACAGCTCTCCCGTTCCAGACCCTCTGCCGGCGGCGGGTAAAGATTCAGCGGCTCATCGTACCCATAGACGTCAGGCCTGTCTCTGCGCCAGTACATCATCGTTTGGCTGCACCAGCCCTCGTCTATCCCCTCCAGTTGGTGTCCGTGCTTATCCCGATGTGGTCTACGCCAACGATCTCGGCCACGTGGTCGACGTGGTCCAGGAACATGTCTAGTGTTGAGCGTTTCTTGGATTGATCCAGGGAGAGCAGCGGCGGCTAGGCGCAGAGCCCTTGACCCCGCCCTTCTCCGCTAACGTGTTGATGGTCTCGTCTTCCGTGTTCCTCAGGGAGGGGCTGATTGCCCGGCAGAAGGAATGCGATATTATAACTGGGTCTCTGGATGCCTCTATGGCGTCGTCCATGGTCTTGTCGCTTCCATGAGACACGTCGATGACGGCGCCTATCCTGTTCATCTCCTCGACGACCCCTCTACCGAAGAGGGTATGCCCAGCGTCGTGGGGCTTGTAGCAGCGGGTCCCCACCGACGTCTGAAGGTTATACGCGATTGATTCCCCTTTTTTAATTACCGAATTGTTGATCATTTCTGGATGAACGCGCAACGATTAGCAGAGCAGCTTTCAGCATACCTTGAGTCAATTAACCCGGAGCGATCAAGCGTCTCAGTCACCGGCATCGAAGAGATAAACATGGGCTGGGAGACCGAACTCTACACGTTCGAAGTCCGTTCAACCATAAACGGGGAACAAGTCAACGAGAGAAGAGTTCTACGGGTTTTCCAGGGAGACGGTGCAGGGCGCAAGTCAGCCAAAGAGTATAACTTGATGAGGAAGCTGGACATGGTTGGCTACCCTGTGCCCAGGGTGTACGACCATGAGGGGTCGGGGATGATCATAGAGAAGCCGTTCATACTCATGGAGAGGGTCCTCGGAAAGACGTTGGACGAGACATACAGGAATGAGTCACCCGAGGAGCTACGGAGAGGCGTAGACAGGTTGATGACGCTGTTTGACAGGCTTCACCGGCTCGACGTCGCCCCTTTCAAAGACATCGTAGATTTACCGTGCCACGACGACCATATCCGGGACAGCCTTGACTGGTATAAGAGGACCGCCCAAGGAAGGCTTATGTGGTTGAGGCCCGTCGTGGACTGGTTGAAAGAGCGTGAACCGTGCATAGACCGGGTTCCCCAGTCGCTGGTCCACATGGACTACCACGGGATGAACGTAATGTTGAGGGAGGACGGCTCGGAGGCGGTCATCGACTGGGGCGCGTCCAGGATCGGGGACCATAGAATGGACCTAGGCTGGACCCTGCTGCTGTACACCACTTTCGGCGGTGAAGTGTATAGAGCCCCCATACTCGCCTCGTACAGTGAACACAGCGGGAGAATAGTCGAGGCCGTCGAGTTCTTCGAGGTCATGGCCGCCACTAGGAGGATCATAGACTTCGCCACTGCCATGGAGGGCGGCGCGGACTCGGTGGGGCTGATGCCAGAAGTCGTCGATATGATGAAGACGTCAAAGGAACACTACCGGAGGGTGCATGGCTTGCTGGAGGACAGGACCGGCGTACGGCTGGACAAGTTCGCTGAGACCCTTGACTCAATCTAGTCAGCGATGGAACCAGGGTGATAGTTGGGCATCGGCGTTTCAGCGCGCCAAGGGGTGTTCCACCGGGTTATATTCTCTCGAACTTCTGTACCCTGCTTCCCTCTAGGGTCTCCCCCACGTAGAGGTCGCCCCTGGAGTCGACCCACGCGCAGTGAGGGGCAATGAACAGCCCCGGCTCCCTGCTCTTCTCCCCGCCCCACCTGGCTACGACCCGTCCCTCCATGTCGAGCACGGTGAACCGTGCCTGGAGCTCGGGCACGTACACATGCCCCTCGTCGTCGATGTGTACGCCGCAGGGCTGGCGGAGCCCCGTCCACTCTGCCAGGTACTCGCCGTCCGGCGTGAATATCTGTATCCTGTGGTTCTGCCTGTCCGCCACGAAGACTCGGCCATCCGCCGCCACCCATACGTCGTGCACTATGTCGAACTGGCCCGGCCCTGAACCGTGCTCCCCCCACGAGAGCATGTGCTCGCCCTCACTTGAGTACTTGTGGACAACCGAGTTCCCGTAGCCGTCTGAGACGTACATCTCGCCCGTGGACGCCACTGCGACGTCTGTGGGCCTGTTGAACGGCTCCCCCTCGCCGCCGGGCTGATCCTTGACCCCCCACGTCCGCAGGAGATCGCCGTCGAGTGTGAACTTCCTGACGGTGTGGTCCCTGTAGTCCGCGACGTAGGCGGCGTCGCCGTCTATATAGAGGCCGTGGGGGGCGTTGAATAAACCCTCGCCCCATGAATCCTTGAAGCCGCCGTCGGGGTCGAACACTATGACGGGGTGCTCCCCCCTGTTTAGGACGTAGACGGTGTCCCGTCTGTCGACGGCGACCCCTATGACGTGGCCGAAGCTCCAGCCCTCGGGGAGCATGCCCCAGCCCTCGACCACCCCGTACCTGAGCCTGTCTGAGCCGAAGACCATAGAACCCTCTCCTCTATCTGTGTCGCCCATATCTCTGATAAAATCTCGCATCGGTTGGTGGCCTCCGGGGCCGCTTGTTTAAACCTGATATATTCATTCGATGAGGTTTATCGCAGGTGTATTGGTTGAGGATCAAAGAGATCGAGGTTATCCCCGTGGACGTTCCTCGGAGCAAGGTACTGAAGCTGGCCCGGTACGGCAACCTGGGGGAGGGCGAGCCATTCGAGTTCGTGTTGACGAGGGTTCACACAGACGAGGGAGTCACAGGGGTCGGCGAGTGCCCGCCGCTGCCGCCGCTCTCCCCCGAGTCGCAGCCCGTGGTCGCGGCCGTCATAAAGAGGTGGCTGGCACCCCAGCTGATCGGCGTGGACCCCTTCGAGACCGAGGAGATATGGGCGAGGATGGACTTCGTCGCGCCCACGTACAGCATGGCCAAGGCCGCCCTGGACATGGCGCTCTGGGACATCAAAGGAAAGGCACTCGGCTTGCCTGTTCACCGGCTGCTGGGCGGGTCCCCGCCCGAGAGGATACCCAATGTGGCCCTCATCGGCCTCGGTGAGCCGGATGAGGTTGCCTCCACCGCCGAGGGGCTGGTGGCCGACGGCTTCACGGGTATAAGGCTCAAGATCGGCCCCGGCAATGACGTGGAATGCACCGCCGCCGTCCGTGATGCCATAGGAGAAGACGTCTCGCTGAGGGTGGACTGCAACCAGGGCTACGGCGTCGCAGACGCCGTGAAGATGATCAGGGAAATAGAGCCGTACGGCATCGAGCTCGTGGAGCAGCCCACGGTGTGGTGGGACTTCGGCTCCCTAGCCGAGGTCGCCGCCGCGGTGGACACGCCCGTAATGCCCCACGAGTCCATGTACCTGCTCTCTGACGTCAAGAACCTAATCGACGCAGGTGCTGTGGGAGTGCTCGGTCTCAAGACGTACAGGCCGTGGGGCGGCGTCACAGGCGCCAGGAGGTTGCTGGAGATGGCGCGGGTCATGAACATACCGTGCATGTTCCACGACGACGTGGAGCTGGGAGTCAGCCTCGCCGCCGCCACCCACCTGATCTCGGCGTACAGGCGCGTCATCACCCATAAATGCGAGCTCTCGGGCTACCCCGAGTGGATGAGCGACTACGTCGTCAAGAAACCCATAAGGTTCGACGGCGGCTTCGTCCACGCGCCGGATGGAGCGGGGCTGGGCGTGAAGCTCGACGACAAGAAGCTGGACAAGTACGCGAAGGACATCATGGCAATCACCTAGGTTTTTATCTCCCCCTTCTCCCCATTCTATTGTTTTGTCGGATGAGTACTCTGTCCGCTGGTTCAGGGAAGGCGACCTCCCCGCTTACATCGAGGGCGTGAACAAGGCTCTGTACGACGAGTACGATGAGACGGTCTTCAGCTGGAAGCATCGCCGGGCGCCCTTCAGCCTCGGCTTCGCCTCCATCGCCATCGTGGAGCACCTCCCGACAGGGACTCCTGTGGCCTTCAACCCATTCATACCCCTGGAGGTGAAGGCTGGGGGAGAGGTCTTCACGGCTCTCCAAGGCGTCGATGGATTCGTCGACGAGGCCCACAGGCGGAGAGGGCTGTTCCAGAGGACCATCACGTTCATGGCGGAGGAGATGAGGGGCCGCAGCCCGGAGCTGTTATTCAGCTTCAATCTGGCGGAGGCGGCTGGGGCGGCGCACAAGGCCGACTCGGAGCTAGTGTACGATGTGGATAAATGCATCTTGGGCCGTGACGGCTTCGATGGACTAGGTCGTGGCGGCGTGGAGCTGGAAGAAATAGACGTAGAGGCTTATCATCGCCTGTACATGGAGTGGGCGGAGTCGAGTGGCCTCGTACACTTCCACAGAACCGCGCCGTACCTGAAGTGGCGCGTAGAAGAAAACCCGGTGAGGAAGGTTACCCCCTATAGATTGGTCTCCGGCGGCGTGCCCAGCGGCTACGTCGTGGTAGACGAGGTGGCCGAGGGCGGCGTCAAACAGCTAACCATAGACGATTACACGCCGGGACTGCTCGAAGCGAAGCTACCAGGAGTTATAGCCTTTCTAGGGGAGGCTCAGCGTGACG
>CAYFYM010000135.1:0-5132 GCA_964347405.1 uncultured Candidatus Bathyarchaeia archaeon
ATTCTCTCAAAGACTGATTACGCTGGTCTACGCAAATACCTTGACTTCTGGGCTGGGGTGGTTGACATGGAGGTCACCCCGTTCATGGAGGCCCACGACTGGTTCGCTCACGTGACGCAGGTAAAGAAATCAAACGACATCATACCACCTGGGTTCGGCGACTTACCGGATCTACCGCCCATCGACAGCGAGCTTGAAGAACAGCTACAGGGGAGAGGCTACCTAGTTCACTGGGAGTTCGACGTGCAGAACCTCAGAACCGTTCTAGAGCATTGGGCGATCTATAAGAGCATAGCAGGGTCAAACGGTTACCCGATAAACGGTGACGGGGTAGAGTAACCCTCCCCTTTTTTATCTACACCTGTTCAAATGTTTTTTACATAAGTCAACAAATATCCCTTGTTAGGTGTTTCGTTTGATCGACGCAGCGACTTTCGCTTTCATCAAAGACTGTGTGACGATATTAGGGGTCATCATAGGCGTCGGCTACTACGTGGCCATCACCCAGATCCAGGTAAAGAACCGTAAAGCGCAGCTGTTCCTGAACCTGTACGACCAGTTCAAGTCTAAAACCTTCATGACGACCTGGACAGAGATGTTCTTTGAGTGGAAGTGGGATAACTACGACGACTTCTGGGCGAAGTACGGGCCCGGGAAGCCGGAAGAGTTCGGTAAATTCCTCAGCATGTGCGCATATTTCGAGGGCATCGGTCTGCTGGTGGACATGAGGCTCATAGATCTGGAGATAGTGGACAAGCTGATGGCGGCCCCCATTATATGGATGTGGGAGAAGCTGGATTCCGTGATCATCGAAACCAGGAAGAGGTTCAACGCGCCGAGGCTGTGGGAGTGGAACGAGTACCTGTACAACGAGTTGCTGGGCCGTATCGGGAAGCCTAAGATGTACTTCAACGCGGAGAAGTAGGGATCGACCCTGTCTGTCGGTTGATAACAATATTAAATTCGTCGAGCACATTTAGGCTGTGGAACGGTACGACGTTGTTATCGTTGGGGCGGGCCCCACAGGCTGCAGCGCCGCCGCCGAGCTCGATGAGGGAGACAAGGTGCTGCTGATAGACAGCAGGCCTCTGCCACAGTCCAAGCCCTGCGGGGGTCTTCTAAACGAGGACAGCATAAAGACGGTGGAGGGGTGGCGCGGCATCCACGGGGCGCTGGTGTCACCTAGCCACCTACGGCTGGGTTACATAGACTTCGATAACGATCGCGTGTACACGACGAAACGCGTTTTCTGGAACATCGACAGAGGCAGGCTCAGCGCCTTACAGCTAGGGAAGCTGGCTGAGAACGTCGACGTGAAGAACCACACACGGTTCATCGCCTACGATGAAGACCGGGGAAAAGTGACTATGACGGAACGGGGTGGCTCAAAGAGAAGCGTCGAGGCGGGCTGTGTCTTAGGCGCGGACGGAGTGGACTCCGAGACGAGGAAAGCCGTCACACGCGGAGACTTGAAGAAGCACCTCTTATTGCAGATGAGGGTGCGGGGCCTCGAAAGCCAGACGGAGACGGCTTGGTTCCTCTATGACAGGGAAACCAGCTGTAAATACTCATGGATGATACCTAAGGGTGACCACGTCGTCGTCGGAACAATACAGGATGAAGCCGACGCCCCGTATACCGAGAGGCTCTTGGCGAAGATATCCGCATTCTTCGATGCGGAGCTCGAAGTCACGTCGAGGGAGGGCTCGTACGCCCACTGTATTGAAGCTATGTCTGACATAGAGCTGGGGAAGGGGTCCGTGCTACTCGCCGGGGAGGCGGCCGGGCTAATCAGCCCCTCCAGCTTCGAGGGTATGAGCTACGCGCTTCAGTCCGGAGCCATGGCCGCGAAGGCCATCGACGACGGGGACCCGCTACACGTCTACAGGGAGGCATGCGCGCCCATCATGAAGAAACTCGATTCGCAGCTGTTGAAGGCGAGGCAGCTGTTCGACGAAGACCTTAGGAGACTGTACTTTGAGGCCGGGGTACAAGGAGAATGAGGTAACGGCGAAGCTGATAGACCGGTACAGGTCGATGATGGGGCGGAGCATCGGCCGCCTCAGCTACACGCCTCTCTCCGAGACCGAAAAAGCAGAGTACGAGTACATGACCCGGCTGTCCACCGAGAACCTCACAGAGAAGTGGAGGACCGGCCGGAAGACCCTGAGAACCGAGATCGCTTACCTGGGAATAGAGGACTACCCCGACTCGAAGCTGGAGACCTCGCTGCTGCTAGACGCCGTGATAAACCTCCTCGACGACGTCTACGACGAGGCCATGGGGAAAGACGAGATGTCACTGTACATAGTCGAACTGATCAACGCCATATCCAAGATGGGCAGCCTGATCAGCGACGAAGACAGGGAAGCGGTGGCGGAGTATTTCCAGAAAATACTCGTGATAGCATTCTCCGAGCTACTTTACAGGATACAAATCACCGCGTCAGCCAGCCACGAGGAGAGGCTGCTACACGTCACCAGGTGCTACGACATAAAGAGCATGGACATGGACGCCTTCATCGAGCTGCCTCTCAGAGCCAAGGGCTACGACGAGGCGTCCGTGTCTAGTTGGGTTGAGCTGGGCCGTGTTAACAGGGCCATCTCGATCATCGTGAAAGACATCGACGACCTGGAACACGACCGCGGGGTGGGTGAACAGACGCCGGTCGTATTACTGTATGAAGGCGGCGACGAGCCGAGTGCAGTCCTTGATGACTGCGTCAAACACTTCCAGGAAAAGGCGGAGGCTGTTTGGAGGCTGATGCCAGATGAGCAGCGTAAGATAGGCTGGAACCTCTACGCCATGATAGGCTCCGCTGTAGACTTGTACGAAGAAAAACGCGGGAGGCTACTTGAATGAAGGTAGAACGTCTTCAACGAACAGCCTCATGTGCTCTCTGAAGCCTTCACGGGGGAAAGACACGGCAGCGTATTCGGCCCCAGCCTCGGCCCAGGCCTCGATCCTCCTCGCGTACTCACCCGAGTCGTAGGCTCCTGAACCCATGTCGCCCAGCATGAACTCTATGTCGTCCAGCCTCCCGGCCTCCTCGGCTGCGTCTCTCACCTTGCCCATTATCTCGGAGGCCCTGTGCCCGGCCCACGGCGGGATGAAGCATATGTTCCCGTACCTGCCTGTCAGCCTCAGCATCCTGTCGCCCTGGCTGCCGAAGAGGAGCTTCGGGTAGGGCTTCTGAACAGGCTTCGGGTCCAGCACCGCGCCCTCGATGCTGTAGAGCCTGCTCTTGTGTGTGACCTCGGGCTCGGTCCATAGCCTCAGCATGATGTCTAGGGCCTCGTGGGTCTTGTCCACACGCTTCCCTGCGTCCAGCCACTCGCTGTAGCCTTCGAACTCGACCCTGCTCCACCCGGCGCCGACGCCCAGCACGACCCTGCCGCCCGTGAGCACGTCCAAGGTGCTGAGCCTTTTAGCGAGGACCCCGGGGTGCCTGAACGACAACGGCGTCACGAGGGTGCCCAGCCTTATCTGCCGGGTCTTACCGGCGAGGTACGTTAGGGTGGTCCAGGTCTCCAGGGTCCTGTAGGGGTTCCGCATGCTGTGCCCTACTTCGGGTCCCCACATGTAGTGGTCCGGCATCAGGGCGGCGTCGAAGCCGAGCCTGTCGGCCTCAATGATGGCCCCGGTGATGTGCTCAACGTTGTCGTAGAGGTTGCCGAGGCCCGTCAGGTAGAACTTCAATTGGAATCAGAGAGACAAGTGAACCATCTTTATTAAACCGAGTGAATCACACGGCGAAGAGAGGGGGGCTACCGCCGCCTTATCCCCAGAATCTCCCTGGCCTCGTCCGGCGTCGCTATGGGCCGCTCCAGCTCCCGGGCGATGTTGGCCGCCTTCCTGACCAGGTCGGCGTTGCTCCTGGCCAGCTCGCCGCGGCGCAGGTACACGTTGTCCTCGAACCCCACCCTGACGTGGCCACCTATGACCGTCGCCACCGCGGCCATGGGTATCTGGTGGCGGCCCAACGCGCAGACGCTCCAAGTCCAGCTCGGCGGCAGCTGGTCCACGCAGTACTGGAGCATCCTGGGCGACGGCAGGAAACCCGTGCGGCCCACCATGACGAACTGGATGTGCAACGGCTCGGGCACTATGCCCTTGTCCGCGATCTGCCTGCAGACGTTTATCATGCCCGTGTCGTAGACCTCGTGCTCGGGCTTGACGCCGTGCTCCACCATGTAGCCGCACCACCGCTCAATCATCTTCACGGTGTTGAGGAATATGTCGCCGGTGGGATGCTCGGCCCACCTGTTCATGGTGCCCATGTTGAGGCTCATCATCTCCTGGCCGAGGCTGCAACGCTCCTCAACGAGCCTGTCCCACGCCTCAGGCGGGTTGCCGACGCGTCCGCCGCCGGTGGTGACGTTGATGACCACGTCCACCTCGTCCCTGATGCGGTCCACGTACTCCCCCAGCACCGGGTTGGGGTCGCCGCTGTAGGCCTCCCCGGTCACGGGGTTCTTGGCGTGGAGGTGAACCACGCTGGCGCCCGCCTCGACGCTGGCCACAACCTCCGCGACCATCTCGTCCACCGTGCTGGGCACGTAGGGCGTCGTCTCCTTTGAGACGTACTCGCCGCCGGTCACCGCCGCCGTTATGATCAGCTTATCCATGCAATCACCCTATCCCCAAGATCCTCCGCGCCTCGTCGGGCTCCGCGACCTCGATGTTCAGGGCCTCCGCGATGGTCCTCACCCGCTCCACAAGCAGTGCGTTGCTCTCCAGCAGCACGCCGCGGCTGAGGAATATGTTGTCCTCCATCCCGACGCGGACGTGGCCTCCCATGGTCATGGCCACGGCGCCCATGGGCAGCTCGTTGCGGCCCAAGGCGCAGACGCTCCACGTCCAGCCAGCCGGCAGCTGGTCCACACAGTACTGGAGCATCCGAGGCGTCGCGCTGAACCCGGTCCTCCCGACCATGACGAACTGGATGTGGAGCGGCGTCTCGAACACGCCCTCCTCGGCCAGCATCTTAGCCGTGTTGATCATCCCCGTGTCGTATACCTCAAGCTCCGGCTTGATGCCGTGGTCCCTCATGTAGCCGGCCCACCGCTTTATCCGGGGCACGTCGTTCATGAAGACGCCGCGGTAAGGCGGAGTCCACAGGTTGACCGTGC